>NZ_DF968254.1:0-151266 GCF_001270025.1 Streptomyces azureus
CTGTCTCCGCGGCCCGACTCACCGCGCGCCTGGCCGGGCCCCACCTGCCGCTGCCGGACGGTTACGCCCTGCTGCCCCTGCACCCCTGGCAGGCACGCGAGATCCGGCACCGCCCGGAGGCCGCTGCCCTGCTCGACAGCGGACTGCTCCGCGACCTCGGCACCCACGGCACTCCCTGGCAACCCACCTCCTCCGTACGCACCGTCTACCAAACCGGTGCCCCCGCGATGCTCAAGCTGTCGCTGGGCCTGCGCATCACCAACTCCCGTCGCGAGAACCTCCGAAAGGAACTCCACCGCGGCATCGAGGTCCACCGCCTGCTCCGCAGCGGACTCGCGCAGCAGTGGCGGGCCGTGCATCCGAGCTTCGACATCGTTCGCGACCCGGCCTGGATCGCGCTCGACGGATGCGATGGCTACGGAGGTTCCGACGGCGTCCCGTTGCCCGGATGGGACGTGGTGATCCGCCACAACCCGTTCAGCCCCTCGGACGATGTCTCCTGCGTCGCCGGACTCGTCTCGCCGCGCCCCTGCCCACCTGCCCGGCCGGGAACCGCGCCCGACCGCCCGGAGACCCATGGCCCGGTCCTTCGGTCCCGGCTCGCCGAGGTCGTCACGCGTCTCGCCCGCCGGACCGGCCGGCCCTGCGGAGCCGTCGCCGCCGAGTGGTTTCTCCGGTACCTCGAGCACGTGGTGCGCCCCGTCCTGTGGCTGGACGGTGAGGCCGGCATCGCCCTGGAGGCTCAGTCGCCGACCGAGGACGCGGTCTCGGTGGTCTGCTGCTTCGAGCCGTGGCCGATCTCGTTCTCATGCGGCGGCCCTCCTGCGCACGTGTCATCGCGGAACCCGACATTCGCAACACCCCCTCCATCGCCGCCTTCCTGACCGCCGGCTTCCGGTTCTCCGCCGAGATCGACCTGCTCGACAAGCGAGCCGCCCTCATGGTCCGGGACCGGTCCCTTCGGCATCTGCTGTAGCGCTGTGTCACCGCGCCATCACTCATTGAACGCGGCGCGTGCCGCCGCGGTTCCCACTCGTGCCGCAGAGATTCCTCGAGCCGCTCGCCGGCCCACCCCGCGGCCGCAGCGGAAGGCCGGGAACCGCTCCGGCCCGCCCCGCCGACAGCTCGGGCCACCCCGCCATGCCGGCCTGTCCTGCCTACAGCTCGGGCCACCCCGCCATGCCGGCCCGTCCTGCCCACAGTCCGCGCCGCCCCCTTTCCGGACCGGTCATGTCCCCCGGGCCCCCGCCACCCGTCCGCTCATCCGACCCATCCACCCACCGAGGAGCCAAGGTCTTGATCCCGTCCCCCGCCCCCGCCTTGATCACCCGTTTGTCAGTGCTGGGTCGTAGGGTGGTCGCGCTATGACGAAGCCCTCACTCCCCGAACTCCTGCATGCTGCCGTCACTGCCGTCGGCGGTACGGAGCGCCCCGGTCAGGTGGCCATGGCCGAAGCCGTCGCGGAAGCGATCGACGACGGCTCCCACCTGCTGGTCCAGGCAGGCACCGGCACCGGCAAGTCGCTGGGCTACCTGGTGCCCGCGCTCGCGCACGGGGAGCGTGTGGTTGTCGCGACCGCCACCCTGGCGCTTCAGCGCCAGCTGGTGGAGCGCGACCTGCCGAGAACGGTCGAGTCGCTGCACCCCCTACTGCGCCGCCGCCCGGAGTTCGCGATGCTCAAGGGCCGGTCGAACTACCTGTGCCTGCACCGCCTGCACGAGGGTGTCCCGCAGGACGAGGAGGAGGGCCTCTTCGACCAGTTCGAGGCGGCCGCGCCCACCAGCAAGCTGGGCCAGGACCTGCTGCGGGTCCGCGACTGGGCCGACGAGACCGAGAACGGCGACCGTGACGACCTCACGCCCGGCATCTCGGACCGGGCCTGGGCCCAGGTGTCGGTGTCGTCGCGGGAGTGCCTGGGCGCCTCGAAGTGCGCCTACGGCGCGGAGTGCTTCGCCGAGATGGCCCGCGAGCGCGCCAAGCTCTCCGACGTCGTCGTCACGAACCACGCACTGCTCGCGATCGACGCCATCGAGGGCGCCCCGGTCCTTCCGCAGCACGAGGTGCTGATCGTCGACGAGGCCCATGAGCTGGTCTCGCGGGTCACCGGAGTCGCTACCGGCGAGCTAACCCCGGGCCAGGTCAACCGCGCGGTGCGCCGGGCCGCGAAACTCGTCAACGAGAAGGCCGCAGACCAGCTCCAGACCGCCGCCGAGGGTTTTGAACGGCTGATGGAGCTCGCGCTGCCGGGCCGCCTCGAGGAGATCCCCGAGGACCTCGGCTACGCCCTCATGGCACTGCGCGACGCGTGCCGCACGGTCATCTCCGCCATCGGCACGACCCGCGACAAATCCGGCCAGGACGAGGACGCGGTACGCAAGCAGGCCTTGGCGGCCGTGGAGAACGTGCACGACGTGGCGGAACGGATCACGAACGGTTCCGAGTGGGACGTGGTCTGGTACGAGCGCCACGACCGTTTCGGCGCCTCCCTGCGTGTCGCCCCCATGTCCGTCTCGGGGCTGCTGCGGGAGAAGCTCTTCGCGGACCGCTCCGTGGTCCTGACGTCCGCGACGCTGAAGCTGGGCGGGGACTTCAACGGGGTGGGCGCTTCCCTCGGACTCGCTCCCGAGGGGGCCGAGGGCGATGACCTCCCGCAGTGGAAGGGCATCGACGTCGGCTCGCCCTTCGACTACCGCAAGCAGGGCATCCTGTACGTCGCGAAGCACCTGGCGCGACCGGCGCGGGACGGCGACCGCGGGGACATGCTCGACGAGCTCACGGAGCTCATCCAGGCGGCGGGAGGCCGCACCCTGGGCCTGTTCTCCTCCATGCGGGGAGCCCAGCTGGCCGCCGAGGAACTGCGTTCCCGCATCCCGGAGTTCCCGATCCTCCTCCAAGGGGAGGAGACGCTCGGCGAGCTCATCAAGAACTTCGCGGCCGATCCGAGGACCTGCCTGTTCGGCACCCTGTCGCTGTGGCAGGGCGTGGACGTCCCCGGCCCCAGCTGTCAGCTGGTCGTCATGGACAAGATCCCGTTCCCGCGCCCCGACGACCCGCTGATGAGCGCCCGCCAGAAGGCCGTGGAGGACGCGGGCGGCAACGGCTTCATGGCGGTCGCCGCCACCCACGCCGCGCTCCTCATGGCCCAGGGCGCAGGTCGCCTGGTACGGGCGTCGGGCGACCGTGGTGTGGTCGCCGTGCTGGACCAGCGTCTGGCGACGGCCCGGTACGGGGGCTATCTGAAGGCGTCACTACCCGACTTCTGGTACACGACGGACCGTAACCAGGTGCGGAAGTCGCTGGCGGCGATCGACGCGCTGGCGCAGCAGGCGGAAGCCGATTGAGCCTCGGGGTCGGTCTGCGGTGGCGGAGCCGCGGGCCGACCCGCACCCCGCGCACCGGGCCCGGACAGCGCGGGGCCCCGGAACCGGCGCAGGGGTCCCGGGGCCCGGTCAGAGGGCGGGCCGACTGGGCCCACCTGACGCGGTGCGCGGTGTCAGACGCGGCGCAGTACGGCCACCACCTTGCCGAGGATGGTCGCGTCGTCACCGGGGATCGGCTCGTAGGCCGCGTTGTGCGGCAGGAGCCAGACGTGGCCGTCCTCGCGCTTGAACCGCTTGACGGTGGCTTCTCCGTCGAGCATGGCGGCCACGATGTCGCCGTTCTCGGCGACAGGCTGGCGGCGGACCGTGACCCAGTCGCCGTCGCAGATGGCGGCCTCGATCATCGAGTCGCCGACGACCTTCAGGACGAACAGCTCACCGTCGCCGACGAGCTGGCGGGGGAGGGGAAAGACGTCCTCGACGGACTCCTCGGCGAGGATCGGTCCACCGGCGGCGATGCGGCCGACCAGCGGGACGTACGACGCGGCCGGCTTGCCCGCCGTGTCCGTGGGCTGCACGGAGGCGGCCTGATCGGAACCGCGCACCTCGTAGGCGCGCGGGCGGTGCGGGTCACGGCGCAGGAAGCCCTTGCGCTCCAGTGCCATCAGCTGGTGTGCGACGGAAGAGGTGCTGGACAGGCCGACCGCCTGGCCGATCTCGCGCATCGACGGCGGGTAGCCGCGCCGCTGCACCGAATCCCTGATGACCTCGATCACGCGACGCTGGCGGTCGGTGAGTCCGGAACTGTCCGCCCGGATGCCGGGAGGTCGTCCCGGCAGAGAGCGCTTGTGCCCCTCCGGGTTCGTGGCTTCGTTCATCGCGTGCACCGGCTCCAGTCGGCCCTGGGAGCGGTCCTGGGCAGTGATGGCGGCACTGTCTGCGGTGGTGGTCACGTCGGCCCCTCTCGATGGTCTCCCTGCTGGACAACGGTAGTTGCTTTCGAAAGGTTGCGCCAAACACACGTTCGAGTGAAAAATCGCGAATCGGCTGACGCGATCATGTGTCCGGGTGTATTGGCTACCGCTCCACCTGGCGGGCAAAAGCGCCCATTGCTGTACTCTTCACCGCCGGGGTGATCGCCTCGGGGGCTGTTGTCCCAGTCTGCCATCCGGCATTCTCCTGCCCCAGGACCAGCCCTCATCTGTGCGGGAGTCCCACCTCCCCTCCTCGCGGCGCCCACGGTATCTCCGCATGTGCCGCAGCGATACGGCTGTGCGTGTACGGATGCGGCCGACGGGTGTGGTGGGCCGTCCCTGATGGTGCGGCTGCGGGCGCACGAGGTCGACGCGGCGTGGTCGGTCGCGCGTCACCTGTGCCCACCCGCGCGACACGCGCGTATGGCGTGGATGTATGAGCCAATCCCCACATCTAGTGGTTGGATTGCAGTAGCAGCCCACAAGTTGTGGTCCCCCGGGTCTCCGTGCCCATGGTCATCGCCTATGCTTGGGGCTGCTTCGTGGGGCGCAAGAGACCCAGCGAGGCTATTGAGTCTGCTGTGAGGAGGGTTGGAGTTCATGCACTGCCCCTTCTGCAGGCACCCCGACAGCCGTGTCGTCGACAGTCGTACGACCGACGACGGCACGTCGATCCGCAGGCGCCGCCAGTGTCCCGACTGCTCCCGTCGTTTCACGACCGTGGAGACGTGCTCGCTCATGGTGGTCAAGCGGTCCGGAGTCACCGAACCCTTCAGCCGTACCAAGATCATCAATGGTGTGCGCAAGGCGTGTCAGGGACGGCCCGTCACCGAGGACGCGCTCGCCCAGCTCGGCCAGCGGGTCGAGGAGGCGGTGCGGGCCACCGGAAGCGCCGAGCTGACCACCCACGACGTGGGTCTGGCCATACTCGGCCCGTTGCAGGAGCTCGATCTCGTCGCGTATCTGCGATTCGCCTCCGTCTACCGGGCGTTCGACTCGCTCGAGGACTTCGAGGCGGCCATCGCGGAGCTCCGGGAAGAGACGGGACCCCCCGACACGGACGACGGAGTCCGCGAGGGCGCGGGGGCGGGGAGCCAGGAAGACGACCGCGGGCCCGGAGGGACGACGCACGTCCCCGAGCCCGCAGGCGCCGCCGACTGACCGGCGGGCCGGACCCGGACGGCAGCTCCGGGCCCGGCCGGGCGGCGGCGATGTGAAGACCTGTTGCGGGCGAGGTGAGTGGGTGCCCGCAACACCAGACAGAACACCGTGCCACGGGAACAACGGGGCACTTCAGGGCGTTTTCGCCCGTACAGGGAGGCGGCATGACAGAGACGGCGAGTGGTCCGGCACGGAGTTCCCGCGCCAAGAGCACCAAGGCGAGCAAGGGCCTGCGTATCGAGCGCATCCACACCACCCCTGGGGTCCACCCGTACGACGAGGTGGCCTGGGAGCGCCGTGACGTCGTCATGACCAACTGGCGCGACGGCTCGGTCAACTTCGAGCAGCGCGGCGTCGAGTTCCCCGACTTCTGGTCGGTGAACGCGGTCAACATCGTCACCAGCAAGTACTTCCGCGGTGCCGTCGGCACCCCGCAGCGCGAGACCAGCCTCAAGCAGCTGATCGACCGCATCGTGAAGACGTACCGGAAGGCCGGAGAGGACCACAAGTACTTCGCCTCGCCCGCCGACGCCGAGATCTTCGAGCACGAGCTCGCGTACGCCCTCCTGCACCAGATCTTCAGCTTCAACAGCCCTGTCTGGTTCAACGTCGGCACGAAGCAGCCCCAGCAGGTGTCCGCCTGCTTCATCCTGTCCGTCGACGACTCCATGGAGTCGATCCTCGACTGGTACAAGGAAGAGGGCATGATCTTCAAGGGCGGCTCCGGCGCCGGCCTGAACCTCTCCCGGATCCGTTCCTCCAAGGAACTGCTGTCCTCCGGCGGCAACGCCTCCGGTCCGGTCTCCTTCATGCGCGGTGCCGACGCCTCCGCAGGAACGATCAAGTCCGGTGGCGCCACCCGCCGTGCCGCCAAGATGGTCGTCCTCGATGTGGACCACCCGGACATCGAGGACTTCATCGAGACCAAGGTCAAGGAAGAGGAGAAGATCCGCGTCCTGCGCGACGCGGGCTTCGACATGGACCTGGGCGGCGACGACATCGCGTCCGTCCAGTACCAGAACGCCAACAACTCGGTCCGCGTGAACGACGAGTTCATGACGGCCGTCGAGCAGGGCGGCCAGTTCGGGCTCCGGGGCCGGATGACCGGTGAGGTCATCGAGGAGGTCGACGCCAAGTCGCTCTTCCGCAAGATTGCCGAGGCCGCCTGGGCCTGCGCCGACCCCGGCATCCAGTACGACGACACCATCAACAACTGGCACACCTGCCCCGAGTCCGGCCGGATCACCGCGTCGAACCCGTGCAGCGAGTACATGCACCTGGACAACACGTCCTGCAACCTGGCCTCGCTGAACCTGATGAAGTTCCTCAAGGACGACGGCAAGGGCAACCAGTCCTTCGAGGCCGACCGCTTCCAGAAGGTCGTCGAGCTGGTCATCACCGCGATGGACATCTCGATCTGCTTCGCGGACTTCCCGACCCAGAAGATCGGCGAGAACACGCGTGCGTTCCGCCAGCTCGGCATCGGCTACGCCAACCTCGGCGCCCTGCTGATGGCCACCGGCCACGCCTACGACTCCGACGGCGGCCGCTCCCTCGCCGGTGCCATCACCTCCCTGATGACCGGCACGGCGTACCGCCGCTCCGCTGAGCTCGCCGCGGTCGTCGGCCCGTACGACGGCTACGCCCGCAACGCCGACGCCCACAAGCGCGTCATGAAGCAGCACTCCGACGCCAACGACAAGGCCGTCCGCATGGACGACCTGGACACCCCGGTGTGGGCCGCCGCCAGTGAGTCGTGGCAGGACGTGCTGCGCCTCGGTGAGAAGAACGGCTTCCGTAACTCCCAGGCGTCCGTGCTCGCCCCGACCGGCACCATCGGCCTCGCGATGTCCTGCGACACCACCGGTGTCGAGCCCGACCTCGCGCTGGTCAAGTTCAAGAAGCTGGTCGGCGGCGGCTCGATGCAGATCGTCAACGGCACCGTCCCGCAGGCTCTGCGCCGCCTGGGCTACCTGGAAGAGCAGATCGAGGCGATCGTCGCCCACATCGCCGAGCACGGCAACGTGATCGACGCGCCCGGTCTCAAGCCCGAGCACTACGAGGTGTTCGACTGCGCCATGGGCGAGCGGGCCATCTCCCCGATGGGCCACGTCCGCATGATGGCCGCGATCCAGCCGTGGATCTCCGGCGCCATCTCCAAGACGGTCAACATGCCGGAGTCGGCGACCGTCGAGGAGGTCGAGGAGATCTACTTCGAGGCCTGGAAGCTGGGCGTCAAGGCGCTCGCGATCTACCGCGACAACTGCAAGGTCGGCCAGCCGCTCTCCACCAAGAAGTGGGAGGAGAAGACCACCGAGGAGCCCGCCGCCGTCGAGGCCAAGGTCGAGAAGGTCGTCGAGTATCGCCCGGTCCGCAAGCGCCTTCCGAAGGGACGTCCCGGCATCACCACGTCCTTCACCGTCGGCGGCGCCGAGGGCTACATGACCGCCAACTCCTACCCCGACGACGGTCTCGGCGAGGTCTTCCTGAAGATGTCCAAGCAGGGCTCGACCCTCGCGGGCATGATGGACGCCTTCTCCATCGCGGTCTCCGTCGGCCTCCAGTACGGCGTGCCCCTGGAGACGTACGTCTCGAAGTTCACCAACATGCGCTTCGAGCCGGCCGGCATGACGGACGACCCGGACGTGCGGATGGCGCAGTCGATCGTCGACTACATCTTCCGCCGCCTGGCGCTGGACTTCCTGCCGTTCGAGACGCGCTCCGCGCTCGGGATCCACTCGGCCGAGGAGCGCCAGCGTCACCTGGAGACCGGTTCGTACGAGCCGAACGAGGACGAGGTCGACGTCGAGGGCCTGGCCCAGTCGGCGCCGCGGGCCCAGGAGCTGAAGGCCGTCTCCGCGCCGAGGAACGAAGAGGTGGCCAAGCCCGCCCCGCAGCAGGCCCACACCAGTGCCGAACTGGTGGAGATGCAGATGGGCATCCAGGCCGACGCCCCGCTGTGCTTCTCCTGCGGCACGAAGATGCAGCGCGCCGGTTCCTGCTACATCTGCGAAGGCTGCGGCTCGACCAGCGGTTGCAGCTGACGCCGAGCGCCTTGAGTAGATGACAGAGGGGCACCGCCTTCGGGCCGGTGCCCCTCTTGTCGTCACGGGTTACGGAAGCCGGGGCGCCTGTCCAGTACACAGGGGTTCACCCGAGTCCGGGCGGCGGGGACGGCGTTCGACCCGGCGGCCGTCGGCCAGCCGAGCCTCGCAGTCCCGGCCGTCCGGGAACACCGCGCTCACCTCTGGCCCCGCGGGCTACCCGGGGGAAAGCTCACGGCCGGCGCGCGGCACCCATCGTCCTGGCGAAGTCCGAAGGCTCACCCTCGAAACCGCGGACGCCGGGGCGGAAGTCCCAGGGGCCGGAACCGTCCCGGACGAACTCCGCGACCGTCGCCGCAGCGGCCCCCAGGACACCCCCGAAGTCGTCCTCGGCCAGGACCGTGTACCCCTCGCGGATACGCAGCCCGGGGTTCACCACACTGACGAAAGTGCGCTCCGCCGGGCGCTGCTGGATGACGACACCGACCACCACGCGCGTGTACCGGCCGTCGAGCCGGTCGAGTTCCAGCGTCATGACCTCGTCGTAGCCGAAGCCCTGGCCGTCCTTGCTGTCCCGGTTGAGATAGATGGTGCCGTCGGGGGAGCGGCTGTCGAAGTGCACCACGTAGGCGGGATCGCCGTGCGGATCGTCCGCCAGATAGGTCGCCGCGACGAGGTCCAGGTCGGTGGACGGCTGCCCCGCCGGACTGGGATCCCACCGCACCGCGATCTCGACCTTGCGAAGCCCCTTGTTGAGCCCGTCCACCGGCGTCCCCTTCCCCGTACCGACTTGCCCGTTACCTCAACTGCCGGGCCGTCACGACTGTTTGTCCATCCTGCCACGCGTGCGGGTGCGCGCGCCGGAGAGCGGTCCAGTCGAGAGTGACCGGCGCCACGCTCCCTGGCCTTACCATGGCGCGGTGCTGGTCAAGTGGATTCGCTGCACCGTGGTGGACCGCCGCGGTTTCGAGCGGGGGCAGCGGAAGTGGGCGGGGCTTCTGGGGGAGCCGGGGTTTCGGGGGCAGGGGGGTGGCTGGAGCCGGGGGCGGCCGGACGTGGCGCACATCTTCGCGTTCTGGGAGAGCCGCGCCTTCTACGACTCCTTCATGGCGCGATCCCACGACCGGCTCGCCTCGGCCCAGTCGGGCACGTTCAAGGACGCCCAGGTCAGACTCTTCGACTACCGCTTCGATGTGAAGACCGGCTTCGAACCGCGCTTCACGGACGCCGACCTGCTGCGCGTGGCGCTCTGCCGTGTGCACGAGGAGCGGGTCGAGCACTTCGTGCTGATGCAGGAGAAGGTCTGGAACCCGGCAATGGCCGGCTCGCCCGGCATGGTGCGCGGACTGTTCGGCGAGGCGCCGGGGAACGAGTTCATGGTGCTGTCGATGTGGCGGTCGGCCGCCGAGCACGGCAAGTACCGCGCCGAGCGCGTGGAGCGGCTCGCCCTGCGGGCCCAGACGGAGGCGGATGTGGCAGCGCTCACCGGGGACATCGTGGACATGGAGCCGAGCTGGACGGTCTGACTTTCGGGCGGGTCTGAGGGGCCTGAACCGATTGATTCCGGTCGGACAGAGGTGCGATCTGTGTGCTCTGTGGTGCAGGATGTGTGTGACCTACGCTGTATGGGCGCGGTACGTGTGCTCGATGGGTCCTCACCCGATCTAGGGTTTTGGCATGGCACGACCACGGCGCATCGTCCTTGTCCGGCACGGCGAGTCAACGGGCAATGTTGATGACTCCGTTTACGAGCGTGAACCCGACCACGCCCTGGCGTTGACCGAGCGGGGCCGCCGGCAGGCGGAGGCGACGGGCGAGCAGCTGCGCGAGCTGTTCGGTGGCGAGCGCGTCAGCGTGTACGTCTCCCCGTACCGCCGCACCCACGAGACGCTGCGGGCCTTCCGCCTCGACCCCGGGCTCATACGGGTGCGCGAGGAACCCCGGCTGCGCGAGCAGGACTGGGGCAACTGGCAGGACCGGGACGAGGTCCGCCTCCAGAAGACCTACCGTGACGCGTACGGCCACTTCTTCTACCGTTTCGCCCAGGGCGAGTCCGGCGCCGACGTCTACGACCGGGTCGGCGGCTTCCTGGAGAGCCTGTTCCGCAGCTTCGAGGACCCCGACCACCCGCCGAATGTCCTGATCGTCACCCACGGTCTGGCCATGCGGCTGTTCTGCATGCGGTGGTTCCACTGGACGGTCGCCGAGTTCGAGTCGCTGTCGAACCCGGGGAACGGCGAGGTACGGATGCTCGTTCTCGGAGACGACGGCAAGTACACGCTTGACCGGCCGTTCGACCGCTGGCGAGATCCCGAGCCCTACGGGATCACCGGATAGAGTGGCAGGGCGATGACCGCTGATTCCTCCCCCGACGGGCGCCTGGACCGCGCCCTGGCCAGCCTGCGCGGACTGTCCGTCGGGGACGCCCTGGGCTCCCAGTACTTCGTGCCGGTGAACTACCCGCTGCTGAAGCGCCGCGAAGTGCCGTCCGGGCCGTGGCAGTGGACCGACGACACGGAGATGGCCGCCTCTGTCGTCGCAGTCCTGGTCGCTCACCGCCGCATCGACCAGGACGCCCTGGCGCGATCCTTCGCCGAGCACCACGATTTCGACCGGGGCTATGGTCCCGCGGTCAACCGCCTGCTGCGGCTCGTCCGGGAGGGCGGCGACTGGCGTGAACTCGCCGCGGCGCTCTTCAACGGACAGGGGTCCTGGGGCAACGGCGCCGCGATGCGGATCGCCCCGCTGGGCGCCTGGTACGCGGACGACCCGGAACAGGCGACCCACCAGGCGGAGATCTCGGCCTACACGACCCACCAGCATCGCGAGGCCGTCGTCGGCGCCATGGCCGTCTCCGCGGCCGCCGCGTTCGCCGCCGCCCCAGAAGGGCCGCCCGGTGCCGAGGCCCTCATGGACGGGGTCATCGACCTGGTGCCGAAGAAGAGCGCGGTCGGTGCGGGACTGCGCCGGGCCCGGGACATGCTCGACTACGGCGACCCGGCCACGGTCGCGGCGGTCCTGGGGTGCGGACGGCGGACGACCGCCCACGACACCGTGCCTTTCGCTCTCTGGTCGGCCGCACGAAGCCTCGGTGATTACCAGCAGGCGTTCTGGACGGCTGCCCAGGCCGGTGGGGACGTCGACACCACCTGTGCCATCGTGGGCGGCGTGATCGCTTCCGGGAAGGCGGGGGCGCCGCCCGCCGAGTGGGTGGAGCGGACGGAGCCGCTGCCGGAGTGGGTGCCCGCGTCGGTCTAGCGGTCAGAAGTCTCCCGCGTCGGTCTGGCGGTCGGACCTCTCCCGTGTCGGGTTTGAGCGATCAGAACTCTTCCGCGTCGGTCTGCGCGATCAGAACTCTCCGGCATGGACCCAGGGACCAGGCCTCTCCGGCATCGGCCCAGGGGTCAGAACTCTCCGTGCGCCTCGGGAACTCTCGGTGACCGACTGCCCGTTGTCGTGACATCCGCTGTGCGAGCCATGAGGCCGCACACGCTGGAGGTACGTGCATTGAGAGCGAAAGGGGGGTGGCCATGGGGGTACTGTTCGCTGTGCTTGTCCACTGGTGGGGCGCCTTCGCACGCCGCGTGGGACATGCGCGGAAGGCATGCCCGCTGCCCTCACCGTCCGTCCCCCGGACACGGTCCGGCCCTCCGCGGCCGGTCGCGGATCGGCCCGACAGCCGCCGGCAGGCCTGCTTCAAGTCCACAGGCGAGCCGTCTGAGCCGTCTCGCGATGCCTTTGCGTCAGCGCAGCCCAGCCCCGGCCCGGCCCGGCCCAGCCGGAGAGCGCCTCCAGGTCGCTCTTGCGGACCCGGATCACCAACCAGCCCGTGACGCGATGTTCTCCCGTCCGGGTTTCGCGCTTCGCTCAGTGATTCACGAATGTGACACGACGCAGGCCGTGCGCTTTCATGCCGTGATCTTCGACGGGGTCGTGGGCCCCACGATCAAGATGCTGCGGGAGGTCATCGAGCGCGGGATCACGCGAGGCGAGGTGCGTTCCGACGCTGCGAACGGATACGTCTTCGACGCCATCCCGGCGATGATGGTGCACCGCTCCAAGATGTGCGGCTGCGAATGGCGGGACCAGGAAATCGAGGAGATGATCGACCAGTTGATGGTTTCGCTGCTGCGGTCGAGCGGCGACTGACAGGGGCTGGTGGGAACCGAGACACCGCTGGGTCCGACCGGGGTGTCGCGGGCGGTTCCGGGCGGCGTAACCTAGGGGCGCCATGCCGTACGAACCGCCTACTCACACCGTCGAGCGCTCCCTTCGAGCCACGACCGGAGCGAAGATCGTTGCAGGTGTCGACGAGGTGGGGCGCGGCGCGTGGGCCGGTCCCGTCACCGTCTGCGCGGCGATCACCGGACTACGCCGGCCGCCCGAGGGTCTCACCGACTCGAAGCTGCTCACCATCAAGCGACGCACCGAACTCGCCGAGGAACTGCGGAAGTGGGTGACGTCGTACGCCTTGGGGCACGCCTCCCCGGAGGAGATAGACGACCTCGGGATGACGGCCGCGCTGCGACTCGCGGCGGGCCGTGCCCTGGACGCTCTGCCGGTCCGCCCCGACGCGGTCATCCTCGACGGGAAGCACGACTACCTCGGCGCACCCTGGCGGGTCCGTACGGTGATCAAGGGCGACCAGTCGTGCGTGGCGGTCGCGGCGGCCTCGGTGATCGCCAAGGTCCAGCGCGACAAAATGATGGCCGAACTGGGTATCGACCATGCAGACTTCGGTTTTGCGGACAACGCCGGGTATCCCTCACCCGTGCACAAGACGGCACTGGCGGAGCGGGGCCCCACCCCCTACCACCGGTTGTCGTGGGCGTATCTTGATGCGCTGCCCCAGTGGCGGCACCTCAAGAAGGTCCGCAGCTGTACGGACGGAAGCGTTCCGGAAATCGAGGGTCAGCTCGGCTTCGATTTCTGACGGTTCCGTTCGCACGCATGCGCCACCCGCCGAAGCGGGCCGTACCAACGTTTGATAAATATCAACCCATGCCTCTCATTCCCGAGGAGCCTCAGATTTACGAGAGTGCCCAGGGTCCCCGCGCCACTCCGGCCAGCGGCCGTACCGCGCCGACCCCTCGCCCCGTACCCGGCCCCCGTCCCGCGGCTCCGTCGCGTCCCGGTCGTCCCGGTCCTCTCCGGCCCGCGCCGCCGGCGCAGCGCGCGCCGCGTGACGCGGCTGCCCAGCCCGGTCCGTCGGGCCCTCCAGCCGGTGCCGCCGCTCCGGCCGGCCCGCAGATCCAGCTGATCCCGGCTTCCGCCGAAGGCGCGCTCGACGCCGCCGAGGAGGCCGTGGACCTGCTCCTGGAGTCCGGTCGCGCCCCCGGCGACGTCCTGGTGATCACGACCGGCGAACAGCACCCGTGGGCCGCCCACGAGCTGTCCTTCGGCGAGAACTCCTACTGGGCCCAGCACGACGCCGGTGACGACGTCTTCTACACGGACGCCACCGTCGCCGACCGCGCCGCGTCTCGTCCGGTGGTCGTGGTCGCCGTCAACGGCGGTGCCGAGGCCGCAGCCGCGAGCGCCCTGTCCCTGGCCCACTCCCGGGCCGCCGCCCTGCTGATCGTCTGTGGTGATCCGCAGCGGATCAACTCGGTGCTGGGCACTAGCGTCTGAGTCGGTGCCGTGGCGTCCGGTCGGGCGCCGGTGGCTGACTTCGGGCGCCGCTGCGGCGGCTCCGTACGGCGGCTGGTTCGGCGTGCCCGAAAGGCTGAAGGGCGGGGCTGCGTACGGGGCTTGCCCGGGTGGCCTCAGCCTTGTCCGGGGTGTTCGTTCCGAGTGTCCGTCGAGGCCACCGTGGCGTGCGGTGCGACGGCGTTCGGCCCCGGGCCCGTGCGGAACGGTCTGCCAGGCCCTCAGCGTGCCGCCGCAGCGCGGCGCAGCACCTCGGAGGCGGCGCCACCGGTGCGTGGCAGCGGCGGCGGTGCCTCCGACGTGGCGAACGGCTCCGGTGCCGAGGCCGAGTGAGGGCGGCGTCCGCCGCGGCCCTCGCCGAGCACCTGCCAGCCGTCACGGGTCAGCGTGATGTACGCCCCGCAGCGCAGCCCGTGCAGGGTGCAGGCGTCGCGCAGCCCCCACATCCACGCGCCGTCCTCCTCCGTCCAACGGGCGTCGCCCTCACGGCAGTAGAGCAGCACGGCGGTGCGCACCGGTGTGCGGCGCCGCAGATCGTGCGGGATGATCAGGCGCAGCTGCGCCAGCAGCACGTTGCGGAACATCCAGCCGTCGGCCGGGGCCGGACGGCGGACGAACGAGGCGCTCGCCCGCAGCCGTTCGTCCGGGTCGAGCACGGCGATGACTGCGGTCGCCGGCTGCGGGTGGTGCCGGGCGTGCAGGCCGCTGACGACTTCACGGGGGTTGCGGAGCAGCGGGATCCCGGCGGCGGCCCATTCCGCGGGTTCGAGCAAGCGGTTGGCGGAAGCGGCGGACGTCGACGCCGCTGCCGAGGCCGGAGCGAATCCGAAGGTCACGGTCCTCCCTTCGGCTACGCGCCCACACTGCGGGCGGGGTCGGATTCTGGGAGCGCGCACCGCAGCGAAGCCCTACCGGATCGGCGGTCGTACCGTGCGGGAGCGGACCTCAATTCTTCCTGTCGAACTTGAATGCGGCAACGAGCAATTGGGGCAGCCGACCGTTATCAGATGATGCGCGGCTAATATCCCCACCCTGTGTGTCGCCGGACCACCCATGGGGCGTTCGAGCACGACACGTTCGTACGTCACGGGTGTGCGCGACGTCCAGAGGTGTGCGCGACCGGGCAGGTGGCGGTGCCCGGTCAGAGGGCCGATGCCCGGCCAGGTTGTGGCGGCGGTGGCTCTCGACGCACGGTCAGCCCTGCACGGCCAGCACCAGCGGCAATACCCCCTGCGCACCGGAGCGCCGGAGCATGCGGGCCGCGACCGCGAGGGTCCAGCCGGTCTCCGTGTAGTCGTCCACGAGGAGGACCGGGCCCTGGGCCTCGGCGAGGGTGGACGCGAGAGCGGGCGGCACGGTCAGTGCCCCGTCGAGTGCCTTCAGCCGCTGGGCGCTGTTGCTCCGGGGCCCCGGGTACACGTCGCCCGTGTATTCGACGGTGCCCAGCAGTGGCAGCCGGCCGACCTCCGCGATGCGCGCTCCAAGGGAGTGGATCAACCGGGGCCGGGTGCGCGAGGCGACGGTGACGACGCCCACCGGGCGGGGCTGTGGGTCCGACACACCCGGGGCCCAGCCGCCGGGTCCCTTGGCCCAGTCGGCCAGCACACCCACCACGGCCTTCGCCACGTCGTCCGGCACGGGCCCGTCGGGCGCCTGGGACGCGAGCATGGGCCGCAGCCGGTTGCCCCAGCCGATGTCCGACAGGCGCCCCAACGCACGTCCAGGCGCGGCCTGTTCGCTGGCAGGGATACGTCCCTTGAGGTCCACTCCGATCGCCGGCAACCCGGTCGGCCACATCCGGCGGGGCTCCACCTCGACACCCGCCCGCCCCAGGTCCACGCGCGCCGCGTCGAGCGCTTCCTCGGACATGTCCGCGGTGAAGCGCGGGCCCGCGCAGTTGTCGCAGCGACCGCACGGCTTGGCGGCCTCGTCGTCCAGCTGGCGCTGCAAGAACTCCATCCGGCAGTCGGTCGTCGAGGCGTACTCGCGCATCGCCTCCTGCTCGGCCTTGCGCTGACGCGCCACCCACGCGTACCGCTCGACGTCGTACGTCCAGGGCTGCCCGGTCGCGATCCAGCCACCCTTGACCCGCTTGACCGCCCCGTCCACGTCGAGGACCTTGAGCATCGACTCCAGGCGGGAGCGGCGCAGCTCCACCAGGGGCTCCAGGGCGGGCAGCGACAGAGGTTTCTCCGCGTGCGCGAGGATGTCGAGCGTGCGGCGCACCAGCTCTTCCGAGGGGAAGGCGAGCGACGCGAAGTACTCCCAGATCGCCTCGTCCTCCTTCCCGGGGAGCAGGAGCACCTCGGCGTGCTCCACACCGCGTCCCGCGCGGCCCACCTGCTGGTAGTAGGCGATGGGGGAGGAGGGCGAACCGAGGTGCACCACGAAACCCAGATCGGGCTTGTCGAAGCCCATACCGAGCGCGGAGGTGGCGACCAGCGCCTTCACCTTGTTGGCGAGCAGATCCTCCTCGGCCTGCTGACGGTCGGCGTTCTCCGTCCTGCCGGTGTACGAGGCGACCGTGTGCCCGCGCTGCCCGAGGAAGGCGGTGACCTCCTCGGCGGCGGCCACGGTGAGCGTGTAGATGATCCCCGAACCCGGCAGTTCGTCGAGGTGTTCGGCGAGCCATGCCATGCGGTGTGCGGCGTCCGACAGCCGCAGCACGCTCAGACTCAGGCTGTCCCGGTCCAGCGGGCCCCGCAACACGAGGGCGTCCGAGCTGCCGCCGGTGCCGAGCTGTTCCGCGACGTCGGCCGTCACGCGCGCGTTGGCGGTGGCGGTGGTCGCGAGCACCGGCACACCGGACGGGAGGTCGGCGAGCATGGTCCGCAACCGGCGGTAGTCGGGCCGGAAGTCGTGGCCCCAGTCGGAGATGCAGTGCGCCTCGTCCACCACCAGCAGCCCCGTGGCGGCCGCGAGCCGGGGCAGCACCTGGTCCCGGAAGTCCGGGTTGTTCAGCCGCTCGGGACTCACCAGCAGGACGTCGACCTCACCCGCGGCGATCTCGTTCTGAACGGCCTCCCACTCCTCGGGGTTGGAGGAGTTGATGGTCCGGGCGTGGATGCCCGCCCGGGCCGCCGCCTCGACCTGGTTCCGCATGAGCGCGAGCAGCGGGGACACGATCACCGTCGGACCGCTGCCCTGGGCCCGCAACAGCGAGGTCGCCACGAAGTAGACGGCGGACTTGCCCCAGCCCGTGCGCTGGACGACCAGGGCGCGGCGTCTGTCGGCGACCAGTGCCTCGATCGCCCGCCACTGGTCCTCGCGCAGCCGGGCCGTTCCCGAGAGGTCCCCGACGAGACGGGCGAGGACCGCGTCGGCCGCCGCCCGGAGATCCGCGTTGCTCGTGTGCTCCATGCGTTCCATACAACAGGACGGCACTGACAGCGCGAGCGGTGCGCGGGGTAATCAGCCGCCTCGCTGCTTCGAGTGACGTGTCCCTGATCGGAGTTATCCACAGGGTCAAGCGGAGCTTCGGATTCCGCGAGATCGTCTTCGCATGACGAACCACAGCGAAACGACTGGATCCTCCGAAAACGGCGACATCACCGGGCCCGACGCGCACGGCAGGCACAAGGACGGTGGGCAGGAGAAGCGGGAAAGCGACGGGACCGGGCCGCGCGTCCCCAGCCCCGCGTATGACAGCCACGGCAGCGAGCACCAGGTCACCCTGCGTACCCCGGCCGAACTGGCCGACGCCCTGCCGTATCTGCTCGGATACCGCCCCGAGGACAGCATCGTCCTGGTGGCCCTGCACGACAGGGACGGACGCGGGCGGTTCGGGGGCCGGGCCCGGCTCGGCATCCCCGCGAACGCGGACGACTGGCCGTCAGCGGCCCGGCAACTGGCCCACGGCCTGGTGACGGGCAGCGAGCGCCGAGGGGCCCGTCCCGAGTCGATGGTCGCCTTCCTCTGCCAGGAACCGGAGAAGGGCGAGTCCGGCCGACAGGTCATGGAGCGGCTGAGGCCGCTGGCCCACAAGCTGCGTGTGGAGTGCGGTTCCCTGGACGTGACGGTGGTCGAGGCGCTGTGCATCTCCGACGGCCGTTACTGGTCGTACTGCTGTGACAACGCGACATGCTGCTCGCCCGAGGGAGCCCTCATGGGCCTGCCGGGCACATCGGTGCTGGCCGCCGCTGCCACCTACGCGGGGATCCAGGTACGCGGCACGCTGCGGGAGCTGCGGGCCCGGCTGCTGCCCTGGGAGAACGCCGCCGCTCTCGAGCAGGAGACCGCCCTGGACGCCGCCAGCCTCGCGCTGGTCCCGAAGATCCTGGACGACGCCGGCCGTGCCGAGGTGGCCGACGAGACACTGGAACTGGCCGGGCGGATCCTGGACCGCTTCGCCGAGGCGCAGCCCGTCTCCGGCATGCTCCTGGCGGATCTCCGCGACGACGAACTTCTCCGGCACGATGAGGCAGCCCGGCTGATCCTCGGCCTCCAGGACCGCGCGACCCGTGACCGCGCGGCCGAGTGGATGGAGGGCGAAGAGGCCGGACGCGCCCTGCGCCTGTGGCGGTCGCTGGCCCGCCGCTGCGTCGGACCCTACGGCGAGCACGCCGCTGCTCCCCTCACCCTCGCCGGCTGGGTCGCATGGTCCACCGGCGACGAACTGGAGGCCCGGGAAGCCCTCGCCATGGCCCTGAGCGCGGATCCCGACTATCTCTTCGCCCGTCTCCTGCACCAGGCCTGCAACGAGGGCCTTGACCCGGAGTCGATCCGTAGCTGCCTGCGCGCGGAGCGCGAAGACCGGGGGCACCCGGGAGCTGCCGGTTCGGATGCTCCGGCCGTCGGCTCGGACGCTCGGGCCGACGGCTTGGATGCCCGGGCGGGCGGCTTCTCGGCCCAGGCGGACGAACATGTCGAGCGGGCGGGCGGCTCCTCGGCCCAGGCGGACGAGTGTGTCGGGCGGGCGCGCGGTTTCCTGGCTGGGGCGGAGGACTCTGTCGAGCGGGTGGGCAGCTCCCCGGCCAGGCCGGACGACTCCGCCGGGCGGGTGGACAGCTCCGTCGCGCAGAAGGCCAGCTCTCCGGCTCGGCCGGACATCGACGAGGTCGCCACGGGTGAGGCAGCCGCACCCGAGTTCGGGCCGGAGTCAGCACCGGCTTCCACAGCGGTGCCTTCACGCCGTCGACGCCGTACCCGTTCCGCTCGGTCCGCCGGTGCCGCCGGCGCGGCCCCGAGCGGTGCCCGTGCAGGAGCACGCGTCCCGAGCGCGCGGGCGCCCCGTCGGCGTACTCCGACGGGCACCACGCGCCCTACCGGTGCCGTGGAAACCGGCACGCGCACCGGCCGAGCGACCGCGGGTGCTGCGCGGTCCGGCAGCGCACACCTGGGCGGCACGCGTGCGCGTACGTCGCGGAAGGCGGCCATGCCGTGCCGGGACACGAGCCAGGAAGGCGTACAGCCCGGCCAGGGCACGGAGACGGAGGGGGAGGAGTGAGTGTCCTCCTGGCGGCCTCAACGCGCCCGGGTCGGGGACGCGAACGTGACCCGGAGGAGGTTCACGCCGTTCACCTGAGTGGCGGAACGCCTGGACGGGGCGTGACGCCGCACTGCCCCTGCTCCGTCGGAGCCCTCCGGCACCGGCGCCGAACTCGATCGAGGCGCACAGAGCGCAGAGGAAGCCTCTCCATGCATCAGCCGACTCCGCCCTCCTCCACCGCCGACGACCGCCACGCCCCGGGCGGGCCCCCGCCGCCCCGAGGGTCGGGCCCCGGCCCTGGCGCCGGCCTGCCCGGGGCCGGGGCCGGAGCTCCACGGTTGGGGGACCAAGACGCCGCTCCGCGGCCGGCGGCACGTGTCGACGGACTCGGGCCCAGGTTCCCCGGAGGTGCCTCGCCCGCCTCGCTGCCCACCGGTCAGGGCTCCTGTCCGACCTCGACACCGGACCGGGGCCGTTCGTCCCCCCATGGGGCGGGCCGGAGTCGTCCTCCTGGTGCCGCGTCGGGGTACGGCTCGCCCCCGCCGCCCTTGCCCCAGAGCCGGGGCCCGTCCTCCCCGGGGCAGCCCGCCGGGCCTCCCCGGGGCGCCACGATCCCCGGACTGCGCTGGTCTGCCGACCTGCCGCCCGCCCACACCATGATGATCTGCGTCGCGCTTCCCGGTCTGGCCATCTCGACGGAGGGAGGGCAGATGACCGGCCGGGGACTGGAAGGCTTCTATCGCGCCGGCCGGCGCGTGCTCTCCCGGTGCGAGATCCGCGTGGCCGGGCGGGAACCGCTCGCCGTGCAGGCCCGCATGGCTGCCGCCGACCGCGCCAGGTTCGTGGGCACTCTCCGCACGTCACCGCAGGCAGGCCCGGACCCGGACGTGGTCGTGGAACGCAACCGTCTCGCGGACGGCACGGAGCGGATCACCTTCCACAGCGCGGCACCCCGTCCGCTGCGTCTGCCGGTCGAGGTGTCCCTGGGCACGGACCTGGCCGACCTCGGGTCGATCGCCTCGGGCCGCGCCGGACCCGAACTCCCCGCCAGCGTCCACGACTCCGGCCTGCGCTGGTCCTGCGCCACAGGCAATGCGTCCGTCACGGCCGCACCCCCTCCCTCGGACGCCCTGGCCTCGGCCGGGCTGCTGCGGTGGGAGCTCGACCTGCCGCCGGGCGGCAGCACAAGCGTGGAACTGCGGGTGCGGCCGGACGGTGCCGGTCCCCTCCGAGCCGTGGGCCGCGCGGCGACCAGCCCCCTTGCCGCCGCACGAGCCGAAGGCGACGACCCCAGAGTCCCCGCACTCCTGAGAACGAGCATCGAAGACCTCCAGGCCCTCCTGCTGCGTGATTCCGCGAACCCCGCCGACACCCACCTCGCGGCCGGCGCACCCTGGCGCTGCGGTCTGGCCCCCGCCGACGCGCTCGTGGCCGCCCGGATGGCCCTGCCCCTCGGTACGGGCCTGGCAGCGGGGACGCTGCGGATCCTCGCCCGTACCCAACTCACCGGCCCGGGAGCACAGTCCGGGATGATCCCCGGCCCGAGACGGGACGCAGGGCCGCACCTTCCGCCGCAGTGCACCGGCACGGAGGCCACGCTGCTCTTCCCCGCGCTGCTCGCCGAGGCCCGCCGCTGGGGCCTCGGCGAGCAGGAGACGGAGGAACTGCTGCCCGCCGCCGAGCGCTGTCTGACCTGGCTGCGAACCACCGCGGGCGACGACACGTACCTGCGCGACCTCCACGCCGGCGATCCCGTCCGCTGCGAGACACAGGCGCACGCCCACCGTGCCGCGCTCCTCGGCGCCGATCTGCTCGACGCCTGCGGCCGCACGGGCGGAGCGGCACTCCGGCAGTGGGCGCAGGCCTTGAGGACCGCCTTCCGCAGAGACTTCTGGGTCGACGACCTCGGGGGCGGCAGGCCCGCGGCAGCCCGTGCACCGGACGGCAGGCCCGTGCCTCATCTGGGCGCGGCCGCCGTCCACCTCCTCGACACCGGCCTGCTGGGCGAAGGCGCCTCGGCACCCGGCCTGCTCGACAAGGTTCAGACCGAGAACCTCGCCCGGCTGCTCGGCAGCCCTGTCATGGACTCGGGCTGGGGCCTGCGCGGACTTGGCGCGAAGGAACCGGGATTCAATCCGTTCGGCCACCGCGCCGGGGCCGTACGGGTCCAGGAGACCGCACTCGCAGTCGCGGGCCTGGCCGCCGCCGGCTACGAGAAGGAGGCGACCTCGCTGCTGCGCGGCGTACTCGCGGCCGCCGAGACCTTCGCCCACCGGCTGCCTGACATGTACGCGGGGGAACGGCGCACCGAGGGGAGCGCTCCCCTCCCGCACCCGGCGGCTTGCCGCCCGGCAGCCACGTCAGCGGCTGCCGGAGTGCTGCTGCTGACCACGCTCGTCGGCATCCTCCCCGACGCCCCGGCCGGGACGGTCACCCTGCGCCCCATGCGCAGCGCGCCCCTGGGCGAGATCGGTTTCACGGGACTGCGGATCGCGGGCGCCCTGTTCTCCGTGCGGGTCAGCCGGCTCGGCCTCGCCATGGTCGAGGAAGCGGCCGACGGACTCCAACTGGGCGTGTGACCTGGTACGACGTTCAACCGTCGGGCAACCCGGCCGGCCAGCGGAGTCCATATCCGACGGAAGTGGATCAGTCGCCGATGTGACCGGCGAAAGGAGTGCTTATCGTCAGGCAGACGACTATGATCGCCGCATGCCCTACGACCCGTCAGCGTTTCCGCCCTTTGCCGTCACCGTGGACCTGGTCGTGCTGACCGTGCGCCGCCATGCCTTGTGCGCGCTGGCGGTACGCAGGGGCGAACCGCCCTTCCAGGGGCGTTGGGCGCTCCCGGGCGGTTTCGTACGGGCCGACGAGGACCTGGCACAGGCCGCGGCACGCGAGCTGGCCGAAGAGACCGGGCTGCGCGTCCACGACCCGTCCGTCCCCGCCCAGGACAACGGGGCGCACCTGGAACAGCTCGCCACCTACGGCGACCCAAAGCGTGACCCCAGGATGCGGGTCGTCAGTGTCGCCCACCTGGCACTCGCCCCCGACCTGCCCGCGCCCAGGGCAGGCGGCGACGCCAGCAACGCGCGCTGGGCTCCGGTGGAGGAACTGTTGCGACAGGGCGGCTACGGGCGGGACGCCGAGCCGGTCGCGCCGCTCGCCTTCGACCACGCGCAGATCCTGTCGGACGGTGTGGAGCGTGCTCGCTCCAAGATCGAGTACTCGTCGCTGGCCACGGCCTTCTGTCCGCCCGAGTTCACCGTCGGAGAGCTGCGCCGTGTCTACGAGGCGGTGTGGGGCGTGGCGCTCGACCCGCGCAACTTCCACCGCAAGGTCACGGGCACACCGGGCTTCCTCGTCCCCACCGGAGGGACGACCACCCGCCAGGGCGGCCGCCCGGCTCAGCTGTTCCGTGCCGGTGGCGCGACTCTGCTCAACCCCCCGATGCTGCGCCCCGAGGTGTGACGCCAGGTCCGGAGCGCCACGCGCCCGCTGCCCGGGCAAGGGTGATGGTGGTGCCCGAGGCAGGCCCCGGGCTGCCCGGAAAACCGGACATAGCGCGCTATCTTGCTGCGGGTGATCCAGGCCTTCGGACTGACCAGCAGCCCCCGCAAAGAGCTTCCGCCCGCAGCCGACGACGTCTCCTTCGAGGCGCGAGCGGGCCGCGTCACCGTGCTGCTCGGGGCACCGGGCGCCGGTAAGACGACAGTCCTCAGACTCATGCTGGAACTCCAACAGGGCCGTGGCGTCACCTACTTCCGGGGCCGCCCCCTGCACCGCATCGCCCATCCCTCGCGCGAGGTCGGTGTGCTGCTGGGCGACGTGCCGGGACACCCGGCCCGCACGGTCCGCGGTCATCTGCGCATGCTGTGTGCCGCCGCAGGGGTCCCGGTCCGGCGCGCCGACGAAGTGCTCGAGGCGGTCGGGCTCGTGAGCCTGCGCGACGAACGCCTCGGCACCCTCTCGCGCGGCATGGACCGCCGCCTGGGCCTTGCCTGCGCCCTCCTGGCCGACCCGCACACGCTCGTCCTCGACGGCCCAGCCGACGGGCTGTCCGTCCGCGAGGGCCATTGGCTGCACGGCATGCTGCGCGCCCACGCCGCCCAGGGCGGCACGGTCCTGTTCACCACGGCCGACCCCAAGGAGGCCGCGCGCACCGCCGACCGCGTCGTCACGCTGGAACAGGGCAGGCTCGTGGCCGACCAGGAAGCTGCCGAGTTCTCGCGTACCCGCCTGCGTCCCCGGGTCGCCGTACGCAGCCCGCACGCGGCCCGTCTGGCGGCCCTCCTGGCCAAGCAGGCCCGCACCGCGCAGCGCTCCGTCGAGGTCGTACGAGAAGGCGGCAACCGCCTCTCCGTGTACGGCAGTACCTGTGCGGAGATCGGCGAGACGGCGTTCCGCCACGGCATCGTCGTACATCAACTGGCCGACGAGATCGGCGACATGGGTCCCGGGGCGGGAGCAGTGCGGGCAGATGAGCCGCATGGCGGCAGCGCCCCGGGCGTGGGCAAGGCGGGACAGACGGCGGGCGGGTTGCACAGGACCGACGCAACGCGATCGTCCGCCGACACGCTCGAGCTCGTCGGCGTGGAGGCGGATTGCACGAGTGCCGAGCCGGGGCACGTCGCCGACACGCACCGGGCGACGGTTGCGCCCCAGGCCGCCAACGGTGAGCCGCGACCCACCCTCGACGCGTCGAAGCCGGCCGCGGTCACCACCGACGCGGTTACCGCTGATCCGGTCACCGCCGACCCCGTGGCCGTCGTCGTCGAGCCGTCACCCCCGGCTGAGCCGCGGCCCACCGTCGATGCGGCGAAACCAGTCGCCGACGAACCCATGCTCCCCGCCGGGCACGCGCAGCCCGCCGCGGAGCCGCACGAGCGCCCGGACACCCCCTCGGCCGGCCACCCGTCCAAGGCCGAGTCCCATCCTCAGGAAACGACGACACGCCACACGTTCCACCCCGTCGGCGCCCGCACCGCACGCACGGCCCGCACACTCGACGCGCTGCCCCCGCTGCCGCCTCCCATCTCCGTCCGCCCCGCCCCCAGCCCCCTCCGCCCCCTCCGCTACGAGATCCGCCGTGCCGCCGGAATCGGCACCGGGTTCATCACCGGGGCCGCAGTACTCGTCGTGTCCGCCGTGACCGCCGTTGTGCTCGCCCGTATCGGGCACACCCCCCAGCCGCGCCTGCTGGCCGCATGGCCACAGGAGCTGCCCCTGCCGCCCGCGGCGCTCGGCGCGGGGCTGCTCGGCGCGCTGGCCTTCGGCGACGAGTTCCGCCACCCCGCCCTGGCCGCGGACCGCGGCACCGTGCCCCGCCGGCTGGGGCTGCTGGCCGCCAAACTGCTCGTCGCCACGGCCACCGCGCTGATGCTGGCCGCCCTCACCGTCGGCTGCGACGCCGAGGTGCTCTATCTCGTCTACGGACGGGAACTCGCCCAGGTTCCCGCCGACTGGCTTTCGCTCAGTGCGAGTTGGATCGGGCTGGTGGTCGGCTGTGCCTGGGCGGGCGTTCTGGCCGCAGGCGTCTTCCGTTCCACCACGGCCGGTCTGGCCGCCGTGGCCGCCGTGCCGCTCCTCGTCGTGCCTGCGGTGCACAAGGTTCTGGAAGGGCCGTCCGTGCGGACCGCGGCGGGACTTCCCGCGCGGCTGCGCGAGGCTCTGCTGCCGCGATGGCCCTTCGGGGGAGAGCGCTACCTGGAAGCCGCACTCAGCGTGATCTCCCAACCTGTCGGCGGTGCACTGACGTTGTCGCTGACCGCACTGCTCTGCGCGTATCTGCTCACCGCATTGCGGAGCCGGTTCCGGTGACGACTGTCCGTAACCCTTAGTCCGGCCATGCGCACAACTCCCCGCAGAACGCCCATTTCTTTCCGATAAGGCGTCAATTGCGACGGGGTGAGCGATCACCCTTTCGTGTGCTTTTCACCAAAGACCTCAAGGGAGTTGGAGACGGCGCCGACAAAGGATGCGTGAGTACCCTTGCGCACACCATGATGACCGCCGCCCGCTCCGCTGACACCGGCCTCACGAGCCCGGGCGAACTCGACCGCTACCCCTACGCAGAGGCGCCCGCCGTCGACCGCGTCGGTGCCCCTGCCTGGGACGGCGGGGACTCCGAGCTGGGCCGGGTCGGCAGGCGCGCCGCGGGCAGCCGCGGACGCGGGCTGCACGGCCAACTCGTCCAGCAGTTGGGTCAGATGATCGTCTCCGGCGACCTGGGCGCCGACCGTCCACTGGTGCCCGAGGAAATCGGCCAGCGGTTCGAGGTCTCCCGCACCGTCGTCCGCGAGTCGCTCCGTGTCCTGGAGGCCAAGGGCCTGGTGAGCGCCCGCCCGAACGTCGGTACGCGCGTGCGCCCCGTCAGCGACTGGAACCTCCTCGACCCGGACATCATCGAGTGGCGGGCCTTCGGGCCGCAGCGCGACGACCAGCGTCGCGAGCTGAGCGAGCTGCGCTGGACGATCGAGCCGCTCGCCGCCCGCCTCGCCGCCGGGCACGGGCGCGAGGACGTCCAGCAGCGCCTGGCGGACATGGTCGAGATCATGGGGCACGCGATGGCCCAAGGTGATGCGCTCACCTTCTCCCGCGCCGACTCCGAGTTCCACTCGCTGCTCATCCAGGTCGCCGGCAACCGCATGCTGGAGCACCTCTCCGGGATCGTGTCCGCGGCCCTCCAGGTCTCCGGCGGTCCGATCGCGGGCTGTGACCGGCCGACCGAGGCGTCGCTGGCGCACCACGGCCGCATCTGTGACGCCCTCGCCGCCGGCGACGGGGCCGCGGCCGAGGCGGCGATGCGGCAACTTCTCACGGTCCACCCCGAGGTGGAACGCGTGGTGCCCGCTCCGCGCGAGCACTGACCGCGTTCCGCGGGCGGCGCGGCCGGGTCTGCCACCCCCCTCCTGTGGCAGTGTCCGTTCGGTGAACCGCCTCCCGTCGGACCCCGCGGGATCCTCGTGATCCCGCGGGGTCCGACGGCGCGAAGGGGCCGCAGATCCGTCGGAGCGGCCGGTTAACGGCCAGGTGTGACCTCCTTTGTTTTGGTCTGACCGCTTTTGTTCGCTTACGGGGTGTGACTCGGGCCACGCGAATTGGGCGTAACGCTCGCGGGAAGAACGCGATGACCTAAGAGGTGACAGCCGCGGAGGGAATACGGACGCCGTTCATGGCGCTGTGCATCTTCCCGGCCCCCGCCCGCGCCGTCGGCCCACCCCAAGCCGGCGGTCGGCTCCTGTCCACTGTGGACGGGGCCGGAAGCCGTTTTCCAACGTTCCGAGAGGTTGTTCGTGTCGGCCAGCACATCCCGTACGCTCCCGCCGGAGATCGCCGAGTCCGTCTCTGTCATGGCTCTCATTGAGCGGGGAAAGGCTGAGGGGCAGATCGCCGGCGATGACGTGCGTCGGGCCTTCGAAGCTGACCAGATTCCGGCCACTCAGTGGAAGAACGTACTGCGCAGCCTCAACCAGATCCTCGAGGAAGAGGGTGTGACGCTGATGGTCAGTGCCGCAGAGCCCAAGCGCACCCGCAAGAGCGTCGCAGCGAAGAGTCCCGCCAAGCGCACCGCCACCAAGGCGGTCGCGGCCAAGGCGGTGACCACCAGGAAGACCACCGCCACGCCGGCGGCGCCCACAGCCGAGCCCGCCGCCGAGGAAGAGGCACCCGCCAAGAAGGCAGCTGCCAAGAAGACGACCGCGAAGAAGGCGGCCGCGAAGAAGGCGCCTGCCAAGAAGGCCGCGGCGAAGAAGACCAGCGCCAAGAAGGACGACGTCGAGCTTCTCGAAGAGGAGGTGCTCGAGGAGGCCGCTCCCGGCAAGGCCGGCGAGGAGCCCGAGGCTACGGAGAACGCCGGCTTCGTGCTGTCCGACGACGACGAGGACGACGCGCCCGCCCAGCAGGTCGCCGCCGCCGGTGCCACCGCCGACCCGGTCAAGGACTACCTCAAGCAGATCGGCAAGGTCCCGCTGCTCAACGCCGAGCAGGAGGTCGAGCTCGCCAAGCGCATCGAGGCCGGTCTGTTCGCCGAGGACAAGCTGGCCAACGCCGACAAGCTCGCGCCGAAGCTCAAGCGTGAGCTGGAGATCATCGCCGAGGACGGCCGCCGCGCCAAGAACCACCTCCTGGAGGCCAACCTCCGTCTGGTGGTCTCCCTGGCCAAGCGCTACACCGGCCGCGGCATGCTCTTCCTGGACCTCATCCAGGAAGGCAACCTCGGTCTGATCCGCGCGGTCGAGAAGTTCGACTACACCAAGGGCTACAAGTTCTCCACGTACGCCACTTGGTGGATCCGTCAGGCGATCACGCGAGCCATGGCCGACCAGGCCCGCACCATCCGTATCCCGGTGCACATGGTCGAGGTCATCAACAAGCTCGCGCGCGTGCAGCGCCAGATGCTCCAGGACCTGGGCCGCGAGCCCACCCCGGAGGAGCTGGCCAAGGAACTCGACATGACCCCTGAGAAGGTCATCGAGGTCCAGAAGTACGGCCGTGAGCCCATTTCGCTGCACACCCCGCTGGGTGAAGACGGCGACAGCGAGTTCGGTGACCTCATCGAGGACTCCGAGGCGGTGGTCCCGGCCGACGCGGTCAGCTTCACGCTCCTCCAGGAGCAGCTGCACTCCGTCCTGGACACCCTGTCCGAGCGCGAGGCGGGCGTCGTCTCGATGCGCTTCGGTCTCACCGACGGTCAGCCGAAGACCCTCGACGAGATCGGCAAGGTCTACGGCGTCACGCGTGAGCGGATCCGCCAGATCGAGTCCAAGACCATGTCGAAGCTGCGCCACCCGTCCCGTTCGCAGGTGCTGCGCGACTACCTCGACTAGTCGTCACGGTCGTACGACGCCGAAGGCCCGGTCCCTCAGGGGGACCGGGCCTTCGGCATTCCCCTCCGCGGGTGCGGGCCGCCACCGGGTGAATCACTCTGGGTGTCTCGTCGGCATCACGGAGTGAGGAGTTTGTATGCGTCGTCGCTGTGCCCGAGCCCTGGCCCGACCGCTGGTCCTGGCGGTCGCGGTATTCGCCCTGTCAGTGGGTCTCGGTGGCCCTGTGGCCGCCGACCGGGTCGTCATAGGGGGATTCCCCGTCGACGCGTCGGAGAGCCCGTGGACGGTGGCCCTGTCCAGTCGTGACCGGTTCGGGGGTACGCGCGCGGGGCAATTCTGCGGTGGTGTGGCGGTCGGCCGCAGCACTGTGCTCACCGCGGCCCACTGCTTGGACAAGGAGGTCCTGGGCGGGCCGCCGGAGCGCGTACCCGATCTCAGGGTCATAGCGGGGCGCACGGACCTGCTCTCGGACCGCGGTGGCCGGGAGGTCGCGGTCCGACAGACCTGGGTGAACCCGGCCTACGACGGCGTCAGCAACGTCGGAGATTTCGCCGTGCTCACCCTGGCCGAGCCTCTCCCCGCCGACTCTGTCATCGGCATGGCGGCCGACGGTGACCCCGCGTACGCCGTGGGCGAAGCCGCGACGGTGTACGGATGGGGCGATGTCTCGGGTGCCGGGGAGTACCCGAACGGTCTTCGGGCGGCACGCGTGCGTGTGCTCCCCGACGCTCTCTGTGAGGAGGCGTATCCGGGAGGCGAGGGCGGCGTCTACGACGCCAGGAGCATGCTGTGCGCCGGAGAAGCGAAAGGGGGCCGGGACGCCTGTCAGGGCGACAGCGGGGGGCCGCTGGTGGCCCAGGGGCGGTTGATCGGCCTCGTGTCCTGGGGGATCGGCTGCGGTAGGGCCGACAGCCCCGGCGTGTACATGCGTGTGTCCGACATCATGCGCACGCTCGGCTGGGCACACACGTGAGGATCATGCGAAAGCTCGGCCGACGCGGCGTGAAGAAACCGCGTGGTGGGCGTCCGGGGGAGCCTGAGTGGGCTCGCGAGGATGAGGACGGGCGGCTGCCTCCGTAGCGGAGGCAGCCGCCCGTTCACCGGCCTATGCCGTGCTGGCTCGTCGTCGGACGCGAGGTGTCAGCGCTCTTCTTCGGAGGCGGCAGTCGCGGGAGCGGACGTCAGCCGCTCCGTCTCGTCCTGTATCTCAGCGGCGATCTTCTTGAGTTCCGGCTCGAACTTGCGCCCGTGGTGGGCACAGAAGAGCAGTTCTCCGCCGCTGAGCAGGACGACGCGCAGGTACGCCTGGGCGCCGCAGCGGTCGCAGCGATCAGCGGCCGTCAACTGGCTCGCAGGGGTCAGAACAGTAGTCACGTCGCCTCTTCTCTAGCTCGACGAGCTGTCGTACCAGGGTCAACATCCAACCAGCCCCAAAACGTTCCCGCTCGTGGCTTTTCCTCGAAAGAATCTTTGCGAGGCGGCTGTCTGCTGCCGGTTGGCGGCGAATGTGCCGTATTGCGTGTCTATGTGTCTTACGGAGCTTCGCGTTGTATCGGTGGTCGGTCCTCCGGCTGGGTTGCCGGTTGTTCATGAGGACGTGCCCGGAGCCTAAATGGTTCATGCCTGGAAGGGAACGTGATGTGTGCTTCACTCCAACGGGGGATCGAACATGCATGCGAGTCTGGACTAGGGTGAGCTTCCGGCGAGGGTGGCGTTACAACGGCTCTACCAGGCCTCGGTACCCTCTCACCGGTGACTGAAGCCGCGCCCTTACCCATGAGGGCCCCATCTGAAATTCAGCGAGGAGCGAACCGCGTGACCGCCGAGACGTCCGTGCCGTCCACAGCTCTGCTGGCAGGAGCAGACCGGGACGGGTCCAACTACACCGCGCGGCACCTGCTCGTCCTCGAGGGGCTCGAGGCCGTGCGGAAGCGCCCCGGTATGTATATCGGGTCGACTGACAGCCGTGGCCTGATGCACTGCCTCTGGGAGATCATCGACAACTCCGTCGACGAGGCCCTCGGCGGCTACTGCGACCACATCGAGGTCATCCTCCAGGACGACGGCTCGGTCGAGGTCCGGGACAACGGCCGGGGCATCCCGGTCGACGTCGAGCCCAAGACCGGCCTCTCCGGTGTCGAGGTCGTCATGACCAAGCTGCACGCCGGCGGCAAGTTCGGCGGCGGCTCGTACGCCGCCTCCGGCGGTCTGCACGGCGTCGGCGCCTCCGTGGTGAACGCCCTGTCCGCCCGTCTGGACATCGAGGTGGACCGCGGTGGACACACCCACGCGATCAGCTTCCGGCGTGGCGTCCCCGGCGCTTTCGCGGGGAACGGCCCGGACGCCAAGTTCGAGGCGAAGAGCGGCCTGCGCAAGGCCAAGAAGATCCCGAAGACCCGCACCGGCACGCGCGTGCGGTACTGGGCCGACCGGCAGATCTTCCTCAAGGACGCCAAGCTCTCCCTGGAGAACCTGCACCAGCGCGCCCGCCAGACCGCGTTCCTGGTGCCCGGCCTGACCATCGTCGTGCGCGACGAGTACGGGCTTGGCGAAGGCGGCAGCAAGGGCGAGGAGTCCTTCCGTTTCGACGGCGGAATCAGCGAGTTCTGCGAGTACCTGGCGAACGACAAGCCGATCTGCGACGTCCTCCGCTTCTCCGGATCAGGCTCCTTCAAGGAGACCGTCCCGGTCCTGGACGACCACGGCCAGATGACGCCCACCGAGGTCACCCGCGAACTCGGCGTGGACGTCGCGCTGCGCTGGGGGACCGGCTACGACACCACCCTGCGCTCCTTCGTCAACATCATCGCGACCCCCAAGGGCGGTACGCACGTCGCCGGCTTCGAGCAGGCCGTCGCCAAGACGATGAACGAGGTGCTGCGCGCCAAGAAGCTCCTGCGCGTCGCCGAGGACGACATCGTCAAGGACGACGCCCTGGAGGGCCTGACCGCGGTCGTCACCGTCCGTCTCGCCGAGCCGCAGTTCGAGGGCCAGACCAAGGAGGTCCTCGGGACCTCGGCGGCCCGCCGTATCGTGAACAACGTGGTCACCAAGGAACTCAAGGCGTTCCTGACGTCCACGAAGCGGGACGCCGCCCAGCAGGCCCGCGTGGTCATGGAGAAGGCCGTCGCCGCGGCCCGTACGCGCATCGCCGCCCGGCAGCACAAGGACGCACAGCGCCGCAAGACGGCCCTGGAGTCCTCCTCGCTGCCGGCCAAGCTCGCCGACTGCCGTAGCGACGACGTCGACCGCAGCGAGCTGTTCATCGTCGAGGGCGACTCCGCGCTCGGTACGGCCAAGCTCGCCCGGAACTCCGAGTTCCAGGCGCTGCTGCCGATCCGGGGCAAGATCCTCAACGTCCAGAAGTCCTCCGTGACGGACATGCTCAAGAACGCCGAGTGCGGCGCGATCATCCAGGTCATAGGAGCCGGGTCGGGCCGCACCTTCGACATCGACACGGCCCGTTACGGCAAGATCATCATGATGACCGACGCCGACGTCGACGGCTCGCACATCCGCACACTGCTCCTGACCCTCTTCCACCGCTACATGCGGCCCATGGTCGAGGCCGGCCGGGTCTTCGCGGCGGTGCCGCCGCTGCACCGCATCGAGATCGTCCAGCCGAAGAAGGGCCAGGACAAGTACATCTACACATACTCGGACCGGGAACTGCGCGACAAGCTCATGGAGCTCCAGAGCAAGGGCGTCCGCTACAAGGACTCGATCCAGCGCTACAAGGGGCTCGGCGAGATGGACGCCGACCAGCTGGCCGAGACGACCATGGACCCGCGCCACCGCACTCTGCGCCGGATCAACCTCTCCGACCTCGAGGCGGCCGAGCAGGTCTTCGATCTGCTGATGGGCAACGACGTCGCGCCGCGCAAGGAGTTCATCTCCAACTCGGCGGCGACGCTGGATCGGTCGCGGATCGATGCGTAGCCGTTGCGCTGGGCTCCGGTCGGGCAGGGCTGGGCAGGGCGGGGCTGGCTGCTGGTGATCTGAGCGGGGTGGGTGCTGGTCGGGGACGGTGCCGGCCTCCACCGCGACCGTGAAGACCCACATCAACAACCTTTTCGCCAAGGCGGGGCTCAAGGACCGTGCGCAGGCGGTGGGTTACGCGTACGGAAAGGGACTGGTGCGGCCACCAGCGGGTTGAGTCACCTGATGGGGTGAAGAGGGAGAGGAAGAAGAGTCGGGGATCTTCCCGTTCTGTCCATCCTTGGGCATGCAGCCAAGCAAGGGCCGTCCCCGTAAAGACGGGGCTGGTCAGGAAAGTCCGGTCGAGCGACTCGACGGTGTCGGCCCGGTCCCGGCCGAGGAGGCCGGACACCTCAGGTACGACGATCCCTGGTACGACGCCCTCGCCTCTGGCTGGGGCGAGTCGGCGGGTGCCGGGGTGCCGGATCCGGCCGTGGTTCCGTCGGCACGCAGGGAAAGCGAGACCGGGGTCGCTGCGGCCGATGTGTATCTGGAGGTGCAGCGCAGCGAGGCTTTCCAGGAGGTGCGGCGGCGGTACCGGAGGTTCGTGGTGCCGGCCTTCGTCGCCTTCTTCGCCTGGTACGTGGGCTACGTCGTGGCTGCCACGACCGCGCCGGAGCTGATGGCCCGGCCCGTGGCGGGAGCGGTGAACGTGGCGCTGGTGGCGGGGCTCGGGCAGTTCCTGACCACATTCCTGTTCACCTGGGCGTACGCGCGCCATGCGCGGCTGCGCAGAGACCGGGCGGCGCTCGAACTGCGCTGGGACACACAGGAGCTGACGCGCGGTGTCAACGGCGGTGTCTCGTGACGGATGAACACCAGACGCTGGCGCTGCTGCTGTTCAGCGGGTTCGTCGCGGTCACGCTGGCGATCACGACCTGGGTGAGCCGCAACCGGCGCGGTTCGGCGGAGGAGTTCTACGCGGGCGGGCGGCTCTTCTCACCCATGGAGAATGGTTTTGCCATCGCCGGTGACTACATGTCGGCCGCCTCCTTCCTGGGGGTGACCGGGCTCATCGCGCTGTTTGGCTACGACGGGCTGCTGTATGTCGTCGGTTTCCTCGTGGCCTGGCTGGTGGTGCTGTTCCTCGTGGCCGAACTGGTCCGCAACTGCGGCCGGTTCACGCTCGCGGACGTCGTGGCGGCGCGGATGAGGGAGCGGCCGGTACGGATCGCGGCGGGGACGTCCTCGGTCACCGTGTCCGTTCTGTATCTGGTGGCGCAGATGGTCGGCGCGGGCAGCCTGGTGGCGCTGCTGCTCGGGGGCACGAGTGAGGCGGCGCGGGCTTGGACCGTCATCGGGGTCGGCGCGCTCATGGTGATCTATGTGTCGTTGGGAGGGATGCGGGCGACGACGTGGATCCAGATCGTCAAGGCCGTCCTGTTGCTCGGCGGCACGATCGCGCTGACGGTGCTCGTCCTGGTGCGCTTCCACGGCGACCTGGACCGGCTGCTGCTCACGGCGGCCGAGCGCAGCGGTCACGGGCAGGCGTTTCTGGCGCCCGGGCTGAAGTACGGCGGGGACTGGACCGCCCGTTTCGACTTCATCAGTCTGGGGCTTGCCCTGGTGCTGGGCACGGCCGGGCTCCCGCACATCCTGTCCCGCTTCTACACCGTGCCGACCGCGCGTGCCGCACGCCGATCGGTCGTCTGGGCCGTCGGGCTCATCGGCGGTTTCTACCTGATGACGATCGTGCTGGGATTCGGCGCGGCCGCCATTGTGGGTCCGGACGCGGTACGCGGGTCGAACGCGGCCGGGAACACGGCCGTTCCGCTGCTGGCGCTCGATCTCGGCGGTGGTGCCGGATCCACGGGTGGAACGGTTCTCTTCGCGATCGTCGCCGCGGTCGCCTTCGCCACGATCCTCGCCGTGGTCGCCGGGATCACGCTCGCGTCCTCGGCGTCGGTGGCCCACGACCTGTACGCGTCCCTGCGGCGCCGGGGCGGCAAGCCCCGTAGCGAGGTGGCCGTGGCCCGTGTCGCGGCTGGCGGTGTCGGCGTGGTGGCGATCGCTCTCGGTCTGCTGGCGCGGGACCTCAACGTCGCGTTCCTGGTGGGCCTCGCCTTCGCCGTCGCCGCGTCGGCGAACCTTCCCGTGCTGCTCTACTCCCTGTTCTGGCGCAACTTCACCACACGCGGCGCCGTGTGGGCCGTCTACGGCGGTCTGGTCCCGGCCCTGGTGCTCGTGGTGCTGTCCCCGGTGGTCTCCGGAAGCCCCGACTCGTTGTTCCCGAACGTGGACCTCCAGTACTTCCCGTTGCAGAACCCGGGCCTGCTCTCGATCCCGTTGGGCTTCCTCGCGGGCTGGCTGGGCACGGTCACCTCGGCGGAGGCCCCGGACGAGGCCAGGCACGCGGAGGCCGAGGTGCGGTCGCTGACCGGGGCGGGAGCGGCGTAGAGGCGGTGCCTTCACCGGCGTACGGTTACGGCGCCACCCACGCGTAACGGTGTTCGGGCCGACCCGTGGCGCCGTACTCACCCGGACCTACACGACGGAGTTCGCGAAGAAGGCCACGGGCTGACAGCCGAAACGGCCTCAGACTGACCGCCTAGGCGCGGGTCGCCCACACGTAACGGTGTTCCGGGCGGCCCGCGTCGCCGTACTTGAGGGTCAGCCTGGCCCGTCCCGTGCGCTCCAGGAGCTTCAGGTAGCGCTGGGCGGTCTGGCGGCTCACCCCGGTCCGCTCGGCGATCTCCTGGGCGGACAAAGGCCCGTCCGCGTTCATCAGGGACTGACGGACCAGCTCCGCGGTGGTGGGGGAGTGTCCCTTGGGCAGGTCCGGCTCGGAGGGAGCCGACAGTGCCCCGAAGATGCGGTCGACCTCGGCCTGTTCCGCCTCCCCGCCGCCGTCGAGGGTGCGGCGCAGTTCCGCGTACGCCTCCAGCTTGGAGCGCAGGCCGGCGAATGCGAACGGCTTGACCAGGTACTGCAACGCGCCGTGCCGCATCGCCGCCTGCACGGTGGAAACATCCCGGGCCGCCGTCACCATGATCACGTCGGTCTGGTGGCCGCGCCGGCGCATCTCCTGGACGACCGCGAGCCCCGTCTCGTCGGGCAGGTAGTGGTCCATGAGCACCAGGTCGAGCCGGGGCAGCGTCTCCAGCTGGCGCAGCGCGTCCGCGGCGCTGTGGGCCTCGCCGGCGACATGGAAGCCCGGCACTTTCTCGACGTAGGCGGCGTTGACCCGCGCGACCCTGGTGTCGTCGTCCACGACCAGCACCTCGATCATCAGGACTCCTCCTTGGTGGTCTGCGGAGCTGACGGTACGGTCAGGGCCGGTTCCGGGCCCGGCTCGGCCAGCGCCTCGGGCAGGACGACGGTGAACTCCGCACCCCCGCCATGAGCCTCGCCGACGGTCGCGCTGCCCCCCTGCCGCTCGGCGAGCCTGCGCACCAGGGAGAGCCCGATACCCCGCTCGCGGTGAGCGGGCGGCTTCTTCGTGGACCATCCCTCGGTGAAGATCAACTCCCGGTGCTCCGGCGGGATTCCCGGCCCCGTGTCGCGCACCCGGAGGATCGCCGTACGACCCTCGGCGCGCAGTTCGACCTCCACGCGCGAGTGCGGCTTGCCCGCGACGGCGTCGAGGGCGTTGTCCACCAGGTTGCCGACGACGGTGACGAGCCCCTGGGGGTCGATCAGCCGGTCGGGCAGCCGGGTCCGGTCCGACACCCACAGCGCGACGCCACGCTCGGCCGCGACGGTCGCCTTGCCGACCAGCAGGGCGGCGAGCAACGGGTCCTCGATCCGCTCGGTGACCTGCTCCGCGGTCGCCCGGTGATCGCCGACCACTTCGCCGACGAACTCCACGGCGTCGTCGTACATCTCCAGTTCGAGCAACCCCAGGAGCGTGTGCATACGGTTGGCGTGCTCGTGGTCCTGGGCGCGCAGGGCGTCGATCAGGCCGCGGGTGGAGTCGAGTTCGCGGCCCAGCTGCTCCAGCTCGGTGCGGTCGCGCAGGGTGGCCACGGCGCCGCCGTCGTCGGTGGGCATGCGGTTGGCGACCAGTACCCGCTGGCCGCGGACGGTGAGCAGGTCCGTGCCGGCCACGCGCCCGGCCAGCACGTCGGCCGTACGGCCCGCGCCGAGCGCCTCGTCGGGGGAACGGCCCACCACCGCGTCCCCGATGCCCAGCAGACGCTGAGCCTCGTCGTTGACGAGCCGGATGCGGCCGGTGCGGTCCAGGGCGACGACGCCCTCCCGGATGCCGTGCAGCATCGCCTCGCGTTCCGACAGGAGCGACGCGATGTCCGAGAAGGCCAAGTCCCTGGTCTGGCGATGGACCCGGCGGGAGATGAGCCACGCGGCCAGCGCGCCTACGGCCAGGGCACCTCCGGCGTACGCGAGCAGCCCCGGGATCGCATGGATCAGCCGGGCCCGGACGCTGTCGTAGGCGATGCCGACCGAGACGGCGCCGACGACCGTGCCGTCGCTGTCACGCAGCGGCACCTTGCCGCGGGCGGAGCGGCCCAGGGTGCCGCTGTCGATCTCCATGACATCCTTGCCGGCCAGGGCCTGGCCGGGGTCGGTCGAGACGATGCCGCCGATCTGATTCGGATCGGTGTGCGACCACCGCACGCCCCGCCAGTCCATCACCACGATGTACTCGGCCTTGGTGGCCTTCCGGATCCGCTCGGCCTCCTTCTGCACCGGACCGTTCGGTGAGGGAGGCGTGTCCCTCACCTCCTCCGCCAGGCCCGGCTGCTGCGCGGTGGTCTGCGCGATGGCGAGCGCTCGGCGCATCGCCTGGTCGTCCAGCTGGTTGCTCAGGGGCGCGAGGAACAGCCCGGTCGCGAGGACCGCGACTCCCGCGGCGATCGCCACTTGCATCAGCAGCACCTGCGAGAACACCCGCCGGGGCAGGCCGAGGCGCAGGCGGCGTGCGGGGGGAGTGGGGCTCATACCCAAGAAGGTACGTGGGGCCGGCTACCTGCCGTAATGGGTGTGGCGTGGATCTCTTGATCAATGCTTGAGGAGACGATCCGGACCCGCGGTCGGCGGACCGGTCAGCTCGCGAGCGCCGTCGTCACCCTCACCTCGCGCACCGCCACGACATCCATCCGCGCGGGCGAACCGAGAACTGCCGCTCCACAGCTCTCCGGCCGGGGCGGCAGGACCGCGCCCTGGGCCACCTCGACCTGCCAGCGGCGCCCGTCGGCGTGGGCGACGGTCACCTCCCAGCGCGGGGCCGCGCCGGCCGCCCGTACGACGCTCAGCGCCTCCGCGGCGTATTCGCCGGTCCTGGTGCGTACGGCGAGCTCGGCCGCCTGACCGGGCCGCTCCCAGGCCGAGCTGCCCCGGCACCCCTCCACGACGATCCGCCCCTCCCGCGCGCCGTGCAGAACCTCCTTGAGGGTGTGCGCCTCGGCGCGGCCGTACGCGTATCCGTACGGCAGCACGAGCACCGTCGGGGAGAAGCGGTGACCACCCAGATGGGTGACCTCCCAGACGCCCTCGACCCCGGACGTGGCGAGTTCGGCCGCGAGTGGCCGGCCGAGGAGGGCGCAGCAGCGGTCGCGCTTGCCGTTGGTGCAGACGAGGGCGAGCGGATCACCGTCGTGGGGCCGTCCGTCGAGCACCGCGTCGAAGGAGCGGTGCTCGCCCCGGCCGAGTGCGGCGAAATCGAGATCGAGGAGCTGCCCGGGGTCCGAGATCGTCGCGCCGCGCAGCCAGACGTTTCCCGGAACGGTGTGGGCCGCGTACACCCGGCGTGCGGCGGGCATCCGGCGGTCCGCGTGGCGCCCGGGGCGGCGGATGAGCACGATCCGTACGCCCGTGTCCTTCGCCGCTGCCTCCAGGGCGCGGCCCAGGGCGGGGTCCAGGTGGCTCGAAGTGAGCGCCTTGGCACCCCACGGACCGGGCTGTTCCAGCAACAGCCAGGTCCTCGCGGTGGCGGCGGTTCCCGAAACGGGCTCGTCGGAGTTCCGGGAGACGCTTGAACACGTACTCACAGAGGTGAGCCTAACCTGAGTTGACTCGCGGCGACTCTCGGCCCCGCCCGCGCTACTCCGGTAGTGGCTGAGGCGGCTTCGGACCGGCGTAGAGCCCGCTCGGGCGCATGCGCAACGGCCGCTCGCCGTACTCCTCCAGGGCGTGGGCGATCCAGCCCGCCGTACGGGCCACCGCGAAGATCGTCTCGCCTGCGGTCGGGGGCATGCCGCAGGACGTGGTGAGCACGGCGAGCGCCAGGTCGACGTTGGCGTGCAGCGGGGCGTGGCGGGCGGTGGTCTCGACGATGTCCCGGGCCGCGAGGAGGGCGGGTTCCGCGCGCGGGATCTGCTCCAGAAGGGCGAACAGGGCACGCGCGCGTGGGTCCTCGCCCGGGTAGAGCCGGTGACCGAGTCCCGGGATACGGCGGCCGGCGCGCAGTTCGTCCGCGATCACGGGCGCGGCGTCGCCCTGGTCGAGCACGTCGACGAGCAGCCGGTGTGCGAGCCCGCTGGCCGCGCCGTGCAGCGGGCCCTCGATCACACCGAGCCCGGCGGAGACCGCCGCGTAGGCGTGGGCACGGGCCGACGCGGCGACGCGCACCGCGAGCGTGGAGGCGGCCAGGTCGTGGTCGACGAGGAGGGCGAGGGCGGTGTCCAGGGCGCGCAGGGACGCCTCGTCGGGGTCCTTGCGCGGCGACAGCCGGGTCCACAGGCGGTGGGCCAGGGGCCCCTCGTCGCGGCGGTCGCGCCCCGCCGGTGGCAGAGCGGCGACGAGCGTGGGAATGAGGGTGCGCGCCGTGCCGAGCACGGAGTCCTCGGACAGGTCGTAGCGCACCGGGTCGGCGGTCGCGGCGGCGATCGTCGCGACGCGCAGCAGGTCGGTGGGCGCGGCGTGTTCGGGCAGTGTGTCGACGGCGCGGCGGGCGACGGCGACCGAGGCGGTCGGCGCGGTGAACGTGGTGCCCGGCCGCATCCGGCCGGTCCACAGCCACTCGGCGACCTCCTCGTAGCTGTGCCGGGTGGCCAGGTCGACGGCGTCGACACCACGGTAGTAGTAGCGGTCGCTCTCGATGAGTGTGATGCGGGTCCGTACGGACAACTCGCCGCCGGAGGGGGAACTCCCCGCGCTGTCCCGCCTGTTGCGCCGGGCGAGCGCCTCGACCTCCCTGGCGTCGAAGGTGCTGCCCCGTCCGCCGGTCTCCCGTCGGCTGCTGAGCTGACCGCGGCTCACGTACGCGTACACGGTCTCCGGCTTCACACCGAGCAGCTCGGCGGCCTCCTTGGTGCTCAGCCGCCGTTCCGCGTCGCGGGGGGCGGGTTCTTGATCGCGCATGGGGTCACCGTATCCGCCAGGGGCCCATTGACTGGAGTATTGATTCAATCAATATTGACAGCATTCGAGTCAACCATGGACAGTCGAATCAAGCCCACGGGTCCAGGGAGGAAGACATGTCCGCCAACAGGTCCGCAGCCGCTCTCATCGACGCGCCACGGGGACTCGCCGGTGTCGTCGTCACCGACACTCGGATCGGTGACGTCCGTGGTGTCGAGGGCTTCTACCACTACCGGCAGTACTCCGCCGTCGACCTCGCGCGGACCCGCGCCTTCGAGGATGTCTGGCACCTGCTCGTACACGGAGAACTGCCGGACGCCCGGCAAAGTGCGGCCTTCGCGGCGGAGACCGCGGCGCTGCGGCGGCTTCCCGACGAGGTGCGAGCGGCCCTTCCGGCCGTCGCGGCGGCAGGCGGGCACTCCGGTCCGCTCGCCGGGATGCGCACGGCACTGTCGCTGCTGGGTGCCGCCAAGGGCTTCCGGCCTGTCTACGACATCGATCCCGAGCGGCGCAGGCAGGACACCATCGAGGCGGCCGCGGCCGTACCCACGCTGCTCACCGCGCTGCACCGGCTGGGGAAAGGGCTCGAGCCGGTGGAGCCGCGCGAGGACCTGTCGTACGCGGCCAACTACCTGTACATGCTGACCGGCTCGGTGCCGACCGAGCGGCACGCACGGGCGATCGAGCAATATCTGATCTCAACCATTGATCACGGATTCAATGCATCAACTTTCACGGCTCGGGTCATCGCGTCGACGGGTGCGGACGTGGCGGCGTGCCTCGCCGGTGCGGTGGCGGCGCTGTCGGGGCCGTTGCACGGGGGTGCGCCCAGCCGCGCGCTGGACACCCTGGACGCGATCGGCACCCCGGACCGTATCGACTCCTGGGTACGGCAGCGGGTGCTCGCCGGTGAGCGCATCATGGGCTTCGGGCACGCGATCTACCGCACGGAGGACCCGCGGTCGCGGATGCTGCGCGAGGTCGCCCAGGGGTTCGGCGGTCCGCGGGTGGACTTCGCCGTGGAGGTCGAACGGCACGTCGAGGCGATCCTGGCGGAGCTGAAGCCTGGCCGTGAACTCCACACCAATGTCGAGTACTACGCGGGTGTGGTCATGGAACTCTGCGGCCTGCCCCGGGAGATGTTCACACCGACATTTGCCGCCGCGCGCGTGGTGGGCTGGAGCGCCAACGTCCTGGAACAAGCGCAGGACACGAAGATCATCAGACCGGTGGCGCGCTATGTGGGACCGGAAGCGCCGGCGCCCGTGCCTGCCTGAGGGGCGGCGCCGCGGGAGTGCGAAGGGCCCGGCACCAAGACGCGAACGGCCCGGCACCAAGAGGTGCCGGGCCCGAGGCCCAGCGCCGGCTCGACGAGTGCCCGATCCGCCGCCTCGACGAGTGCCCGATAACCCCGGCTCGACAGGCACCTGACCCTTCGGCCCGACGGGCATCCGACGAGATCAGGCGTCAGGAATGTCCGCCTTGGCATCGATGAGCGTCCTGCGTGTGACCACGACGATGCGCTCGTAGTCGGCCCGGGACGCGTCGCCGGGGAGCTTTCCGTCGAGTTCATCGGTGACGTCGGTGCCGATCACAGCGAACCTGCCGTCGGACAGCTCGAAGATATCGGGGCAATTGGCGCCAGTCGCACTTCCCCGCGCGCTGGGAGGGGTGCCAATCCGACGGATGATGTGGCTCACTGTTCTGACGTTCCTTTTGATCTCGAGGCTTGGTGCGCACTGTAGCCTGCGGTGCGATGCGGCCCTGTGGGGCCGCGGCCTCGACAACCGGGCGGCGTGGAGCGGCGGTTCGGCGGTGGTCGCCCCGGATCGCGGGATGCGCAGTAGTCAACCTTGTTGGCAACTGGGGAAACGCGCCGGTTTATGGGTTCGTTATCGCCCAGCCGTGTGATGCGTTCAGGAGAGTGAACGGAAGGTACGGCGCTTACGGCCGACGTCCGGCACTACTCGCTGGGCAGCTCCCCGACCACCCACCACTCGTCGGTGTCCGCCTCCTCGAGCTGCGCGAGAAGATCGTCGACCATACGGCCGAGCCTTGCCTCCTCGGAGGAGTCGGCGAGAGTCGCCCGATGCGGGCGGGAGGCGTACCAGTACTCCCTGAAGACGGGGTTCTGCAGCATGCTCCGGGCGAAACCGAAGAACTCCTCCCGGTTCATGTTGCCCATGCGGTAGTAGCACAGGGCGTTCGTGTAGAGGGCGTTGGCGAAGAGGAACTGGCGGAGCTTCCTGGGCGAGACGGTCCCGTCGTACGCGTCCAGCACCTCGGCCAGCTCCGGGTCGTCCATCGCCTTGCTCAGCAACTCCCAGTGCAGGCGTTGCTGGTGGGCGAAGCTGCTCCGGCGCTGTGACTGTGCGGCCTCCTCCAGATGCTCGATCCGTGCGCGCAACGCGTGGTACGTGGGCCACCGCACGGCCATGGCGACGGCGGCGCCCGCCGCCAGGGCGATCCCCGCCGAGGCGGTGGCGCCCAGCCCTCGAAAGCTCAAATTCCGTGTGTCCATGTCAACCCCCGGTTCAGGCGGCCGTCCGCCGGTCGTCGGTACGCGGGTCGACTGGAGGGGACCGGCGAGCGGTGGGCGGCGCTTGCCGTCTCCCAGAGTGCCGAGCGGCTCTGATCGGCGGGGAGGCGGAGAGGAGGCGCACGGAGGGAAGCGAGGGTCGCACAAACCGGCGCCATGCCCAACGTCTGCCCCGCGAGTGCTGCTAACAATCGTTCACTTCGTCGCGATTCCCACGGCTCGTATCCTGGGCGGCCCATCCTCGTACGTGTGCCGGGAAAGCGAGCCGGTGCACGCGTCAGCGTGAGAGAGGTCGCACGGTGAGCCTGCCGAGCCCGGAACCGCAGCAGATCCCGGTCGTCGTCCTGGCCGGATTCCTCGGCTCGGGAAAGACCACACTCCTCAACCACCTCCTCCACCGCAGCGGCGGCAGTCGTATCGGCGCCATCGTCAACGACTTCGGGGCCATCGAGATCGACGCGATGGCCGTGGCGGGAGCGCTCGGCGACTCGACGGTCTCGCTGGGCAACGGATGTCTGTGCTGTGCCGTCGACGCGAGCGAGCTGGACCAGTACCTGGAACGGCTCGCGGAGCCCTCCCTCGGCATCGACGTCATCGTCATCGAGGCGAGCGGGCTGGCCGAGCCGCAGGAACTCGTGCGGATGGTGCTCGCCAGTGAGCACCCGGGGATCGTGTACGGCGGGCTCGTCGAGGTCGTCGACGCCGCAGAGTTCGACGACACCCGGTCCAGGCATCCCGAGATCGACCGGCATCTCGCGCTGGCCGATCTCGTCGTGGTCAACAAGGTCGACCGGGCGGCGGACGGCGAAGGCGTCCTCGGACTGGTCCGGTCCCTCGTCGACCGCGCCGCCGTCGTCCCGGCCTCCTACGGCCGGATCGCCCCCGAGTTCCTCTTCGACTGCCGGCCGAGCGAGGAACGCATCGGGCAGCTGTCCTTCGACGACCTGCACGAGCACGGCGCGGACGACCACGCCGAACACCTGCACAGTGCCTACGACAGCCTGTCGTTCGTCTCGCGGGAGCCCCTCGACCCGCGCCGGCTGATGGAGTTCCTCGACAGCCGGCCCGAAGGGCTGTACCGGATCAAGGGCTACGTCGACTTCGGGCCGTGCGACGTGCTGAACCGCTACGCCGTCCATGCCGTCGGGCGGTTCCTGCGCTTCTACCCGGAGCCCTGGCCGGCCGGCGGCGAACGCCTCACCCAGCTGGTGCTCATCGGCTCCGGCATCGACGCCTCCGCCCTCGACAAGGAACTCGGCGCGTGCAGCAGCGACGCCCCACACGCCGACGAGCGCGGCATGTGGGGTGTCCTGCGGTACGTACAGAACCCGGAGGAGGACCCGGCAGAGCCTGCCTGAGCCCTCCGCCGGAGGGCTCTATACCGGCCCGGCCACCACGGCCACCGTCTTCGCCAGGGACACACCCGAGCCGTCGCGCCGCGGGTCCATCTCCGGGAGGTCGGCCGGTGTGCCGTTCTTCTGCGCGGCGAGGGCCGGGGCCGGGCCCGCCCAGGCCAGGGACAGGCAGTCCTCGCCCTTCAGGAACCGCTGGCAGCGGACGCCGCCGGTGGCGCGGCCCTTGCGCGGGTACTGGTCGAACGGGGTCATCTTGGCCGTCGTCTGCACGGAGTCGTCCAGCGTGCCCCGCGAGCCGGCGACGGTGAAGACGACGGCGTCCACCGCCGGGTCCACCGCCGTGAACGAGATGACCTTCGCACCCTCGGAGAGCTTGATGCCGGCCACACCGCCGGCCGGGCGGCCCTGCGGGCGGACCTGGGACGCCTGGAAACGCAGCAGCTGGGAGTCGTCGGTGATGAAGACCAGATCCTCCTCGCCGGTGCGCAGCTCGACCGCGCCGACGATCCGGTCGCCCTCCTTGAGGGTGATCACCTCGAGCTCTTCCTTGTTGGCCGGGTAGTCCGGTACCACGCGCTTGACGACGCCCTGTGCCGTGCCGAGCGCCAGACCCGGCGACGACTCGTCGAACGTCGTCAGGCACACCACCGTCTCGTCGTCCTCCAGGGAGACGAACTCCGCCAGGGGGGCGCCTCCCGCGAGGTTCGGCGTCGGCATCGACTCCGGGAGCTGGGGCAGGTCGATCACGTTCAGCCGCAGCAGCCGGCCCGCCGAGGTGACCGCGCCCACCTCGCCGCGGGCGGTGGCAGGCACCGCCGAGACGATCACGTCGTGCTTCACGCGCTTGGTGCCGGCGTCCTCCGCGAACGGCTCGCCGTTCGCCGTACGGGCCAGCAGACCAGTCGAGGACAGCAGCACCCGGCACGGGTCGTCGGCCACCTGGAGCGGCACGGCGGCGACCGGGGCACCACCCGACTCCAGCAGGTCCGTACGCCGGTCGGTGCCGAACTTCTTGGCGACGTTGGCCAGTTCGGTGGAGACCAGCTTGCGCAGCTCCGTGTCCGAGTCGAGGATCCGGGTCAGTTCCTCGATCTCCGCGTTGAGCCGGTCCTTCTCCGCTTCCAGCTCGATGCGGTCGTACTTGGTCAGGCGGCGCAGGGGAGTGTCGAGGATGTACTGCGTCTGCACCTCGCTCAGCGAGAACTGCTCCATCAGGCGCTGCTTGGCCTGCGCGGAGTTCTCGCTGGAGCGGATGAGGCGGATGACCTCGTCGATGTCCAGCAGGGCCGTCAGCAGACCCTCGACCAGGTGCAGCCGGTCGCGCTTCTTGCCGCGGCGGAACTCCGAACGCCGCCGCACGACGTTGAAGCGGTGGTCGAGATAGACCTCCAGCAGCTCCTTCAGACCCAGCGTGAGCGGCTGGCCGTCGACCAGGGCGACGTTGTTGATGCCGAAGGACTCCTCCATCGGCGTCAGCTTGTACAGCTGCTCCAGAACCGCCTCCGGCACGAAGCCGTTCTTGATCTCGATGACCAGGCGCAGGCCGTGGGCGCGGTCCGTGAGGTCCTTGACATCGGCGATGCCCTGGAGCTTCTTCGAACCGACCAGGTCCTTGATCTTGGCGATCACCTTCTCCGGGCCGACCGTGAAGGGCAGCTCCGTGACGACGAGGCCCTTGCGGCGCGCCGTCACGTTGTCCACGGACACCGTCGCGCGCATCTTGAAGGTGCCGCGGCCCGTCTCGTACGCGTCCCGGATGCCGGACAGGCCGACGATGCGGCCACCGGTGGGCAGGTCCGGGCCCGGGACGTGCTTCATCAGGGCGTCGAGATCGGCGTTCGGGTGCCTGATCAGGTGGCGGGCGGCGGCGATCACCTCGCGCAGGTTGTGCGGCGGCATGTTCGTGGCCATACCGACCGCGATGCCCGAGGCGCCGTTGACCAGGAGGTTCGGGAAGGCGGCCGGCAGCGCCACCGGTTCCTGCTCCTGGCCGTCGTAGTTGGGGTTGAAGTCGACGGTGTCCTCTTCGATGGACTCCGTCATCAGGCTCGTCGCCTCGGCCATCCGGCACTCGGTGTACCGCATGGCGGCCGGCGGGTCGTCGTTGCCCAGCGAGCCGAAGTTGCCGTGGCCGTCGACCAGGGGGACGCGCATCGAGAAGGGCTGGGCCATGCGCACGAGGGCGTCGTAGATCGACGTGTCGCCGTGCGGGTGCAGCTTGCCCATCACCTCGCCGACGACGCGGGCGCACTTGACGTACCCGCGCTCGGGGCGCAGGCCCATCTCGTTCATCTGGTAGACGATGCGGCGGTGCACCGGCTTGAGGCCGTCGCGCGCGTCGGGCAGGGCGCGGGAGTAGATGACCGAGTACGCGTACTCGAGGAAGGAGCCCTGCATCTCGTCGACGACGTCGATGTCGAGGATTCTCTCCTCGTACGAGTCGTCGGGCGGCGGGGTCTTCGTGCTGCGGCGGGCCATCGCTGCCGGCTCCTTGCTGAAGCGTGGAACGAGATCTGACGCCGACCATTGTGGACCGCCGCACTGACAACCGGGACCAGGACCCTGTCTACGGCCTCACCGACAGGGGTTCGCACACCGGCCGAGGGTGCCGCTCGCCGGGCCGCGGCGGCCGCCGGGACCCCGTCGGAGGACTGCCGTGGGCCCGGCCCGTCCGCGGTCTTTCGTCCGGCGCCCTCCCGGCTCCGGGCGGCCTGCCGTGTGCCGGGGTCACCGTGCGCGGACACCGCGGTCCCCGGGCCCCGGGCGAGGCACGCTGTCACCACCGCACACCGCCCCCGGCCGCTTCCCTCTCTCGCTCTCCGCGTACGCCCCCCGGGAACTTCACCAGGGCCCCGCACGCTTGCATACAGTGGCAGGACTCGCCAGGAAAACCGCGGTTCGAACGACCGCGCCGCGATCGAAGGGACGTACATGCCCATGGGTCACACGGCCACAGCCCAGGCAGGCTCCGGGGGCCTGACAGCGACCGAGCACCGCCTGGCCAACGGCCTGCGCGTGGTGCTCTCCGAGGACCACCTGACCCCGGTCGCGGCGGTGTGCCTCTGGTACGACGTCGGCTCGCGCCACGAAGTCAAGGGGCGCACAGGCCTGGCTCACCTTTTCGAGCACCTGATGTTCCAGGGTTCCGCCCAGGTGAAGGGCAACGGCCACTTCGAGCTCGTCCAGGGCGCGGGCGGCTCGCTGAACGGCACCACCAGCTTCGAGCGGACCAACTACTTCGAGACCATGCCCGCCCACCAGCTGGAGCTCGCCCTCTGGCTGGAGGCCGACCGCATGGGCTCCCTGCTGGCCGCGCTCGACGACGAGTCGATGGAGAACCAGCGGGACGTCGTCAAGAACGAGCGTCGGCAGCGCTACGACAACGTCCCCTACGGCACTGCCTTCGAGAAGCTGACCGCCCTCGCCTACCCGGAGGGCCACCCCTACCACCACACCCCGATCGGCTCGATGGCCGACCTGGACGCGGCCACCCTGGAGGACGCGCGCGCGTTCTTCCGCACCTACTACGCGCCGAACAACGCCGTGCTCTCCGTGGTCGGCGACATCGACCCGGAGCAGACCCTGGCCTGGATCGAGAAGTACTTCGGCTCCATCCCCGGCCACGACGGCAAGCCCGCGCCCCGGGACGGCACGCTGCCGGAGATCATCGGCGAGCAGCTGCGCGAGGTCGTCGAGGAGGAGGTCCCGGCGCGCGCCCTGATGGCCGCCTACCGGCTGCCGCACGACGGCACGCGCGCGTGCGACGCGGCCGACCTGGCCCTCACCGTCCTCGGCGGCGGCGAGTCCTCCCGCCTGTACAACCGCCTCGTACGGCGGGACCGTACGGCCGTGGCGGCCGGCTTCGGCCTGCTGCGGCTCGCCGGGGCACCCTCCCTGGGGTGGCTGGACGTGAAGACGTCGGGTGACGTGGAGGTCCCGGTCATCGAGTCCGCCATCGACGAGGAGCTCGCCCGGTTCGCCGAGGAGGGTCCCACGGCCGAGGAGATGGAGCGCGCCCAGGCCCAGTTGGAGCGCGAGTGGCTGGACCGGCTCGGCACGGTCGCCGGCCGCGCCGACGAGCTGTGCCGGTACGCCGTCCTGTTCGGCGACCCGCAGCTCGCCCTGACCGCCGTGCGGCGCGTGCTGGAGGTGACGGCCGAGGAGGTCCAGGAGGTCGCAAAGGCCCGTCTGCGGCCCGACAACCGCGCGGTGCTCGTCTACGAGCCGATCGCCCCGGCCGACCCGGAGGCCGAGAGCGCGGACGGCACCGAAGACCCGGAGTCCGCGGCGACCGTGGAAGCCACCGACAAGAACGAGGAGGCGGCGAAGTGACCGAGCTCGCCACGATGGATTTCCACCCCCAGCCGCAGGGGGGCGAGCCGAAGCCCTGGGCGTTCCCGGCTCCTGAGCGCGGCACGCTCGGCAACGGCCTGACGGTCCTGCGCTGCCACCGCCCCGGCCAGCAGGTCGTCGCCGTGGAGGTGCTGCTGGACGCACCCCTGGACGCCGAGCAGGCCGGCCTCGACGGCGTGGCCACGATCATGGCCCGGGCCTTCTCCGAGGGCACCGACAAGCACTCCGCCGAGGAGTTCGCCGCCGAGCTGGAGCGCGCCGGCGCCACCCTCGACGCACACGCCGACCACCCCGGCGTCCGGCTCAGCCTGGAGGTGCCGGCCTCCCGGCTCGCCAAGGGGCTCGGCCTGATCGCCGACGCCCTCCGGGCGCCCGCGTTCGCCGACAGCGAGGTCGAGCGGCTGGTCCGCAACCGCCTCGACGAGATCCCGCACGAGCTGGCCAACCCCGGCCGCCGTGCCGCCAAGGAGCTCTCCAAGGAGCTGTTCCCGGCGGGCTCGCGCATGTCGCGGCCCCGCCAGGGCACCGAGGAGACGGTCGCCGCGATCGACTCCGGGGCCGTACGCGCCTTCTACGAGAGGCACGTCAGGCCCGCCACGGCCACCGCCGTGGTCGTCGGCGACCTCACCGGCATCGACCTCGACGCCCTGCTCGGCGACACGCTGGGCGCCTGGACCGGCTCCGGGGCCGAGCCGCGCCCGGTACCGCCGGTGACCGCCGACGACACGGGCCGGGTCGTCATCGTGGACCGCCCCGGCGCCGTCCAGACACAGCTGCTGATCGGCCGGATCGGCCCGGACCGGCACGACCGCGTGTGGCCCGCGCAGGTGCTCGGCACGTACTGCCTGGGCGGCACCCTCACCTCCCGCCTGGACCGCGTGCTGCGCGAGGAGAAGGGCTACACCTACGGGGTGCGGGCCTTCGGCCAGGTCCTCAGGTCCGCCCCGGACGGGACCGGTGCCGCGATGCTCGCCATCAGCGGCTCCGTGGACACGCCCAACACCGGCCCCGCCCTCCAGGACCTCTGGACGGTGCTGCGCACCCTCGCCGCCGAGGGGCTGACCGACGCCGAGCGGGACGTCGCCGTGCAGAACCTGGTCGGCGTGGCGCCGCTGAAGTACGAGACGGCGGCTGCCGTCGCGAGCACGCTGGCCGACCAGGTCGAGCAGCACCTGCCCGACGACTACCAGGCCACGCTGTACCGGCAGCTCGCCGCGACCGGCACCGTGGAGGCCACCGCGGCGGCCGTCAGCGCCTTCCCGGTGGACCGTCTGGTGACCGTCCTCGTCGGCGACGCGGCGCAGATCAAGGGCCCCGTCGAGGCCCTGGGCATCGGCGAAGTCTCGGTCGTCGCCACCGAGTAGGAGCACTCGCGCAGGGGCCCTGGTTGTCTTCTAAGGCACCAGGGCTCCTTTATGCCCGAATTGGTGCGGAGGTTGCCTGTCTGCCCTGTGGGATGCGCTACAAAAACCGGGATCCGTTTGGGAATTGAAAGTGGCCCCGCTTAGGTTCGTCCGGGCTGTTCGTCAGGCAGTGCGCCGCACCCGCGGCACCGGACAGTCATCGCCGAGTCCCCGTACGGCGCGAGCCAGGGGAGCCGGGGACCCAACTCAGTCCCTGGGGTGAATCGGACGCCCGCGCGAGCCGCGAGGGGGTCCGTAGGAGACCTTCCTGCTCCGAACCCGTCAGCTAACCCGGTAGGCGAGAAGGAAGGAAAGGACCAGCCACTCCATGGCGTTCACCCGCGCCACCGGGAAGCATCGTCGTCCCAGCCGTATGCAGCGCGGCACGGCCCGCGCGGCGGGCGTCGCGGCCCTCGCCACCACCGGCGTCATCGGCACCGTGGCCGCCCCGGCCTTCGCCACCGAGCCCGCCGTCGAGCAGACCGGTCTCACCCCCGTCGTCACCATGGGCGACACCGTGGCCGAGCAGATCGACGCCCAGGCCGCCGCCCAGAGGCAGGCCGCCGAGGCGGCCGCCGCCAAGAAGAAGGCCGAGGAGGCCGCCCGCGAGCGGGCCGCCGAGGCGGCCAAGGAGGCCAAGGCGGCAGCCGAGAAGGCCCGTGAGGCCAAGGAGCGCGCCGCCCGCGAGGCCGAGCGCAAGCGCCTCAATGCCTTCGTGTCCCCGATCTCCGGCTCGTACGTCTCCACCGGCTACCAGACCAGCAGCGGCCTGTGGTCCTCCGGCAGCCACACCGGTGTCGACTTCCACGCCGCCAGCGGCACCGCCGTCCACGCGGTCGGCATGGGAGAGGTCGTCGAGGCGGGCTGGGGCGGGTCCTACGGCAACCAGATCGTGATCAAGATGAACGACGGCACGTACACCCAGTACGGCCACCTGTCGTCCATCAGCGTCTCGGTGGGCCAGAAGGTCACCCCCGGCCAGCAGATCGGCCTGTCCGGCGCGACCGGCAACGTCACCGGTCCGCACCTGCACTTCGAGGCCCGCACGAGCCCCGAGTACGGCTCCGACATCGATCCCGTCGCCTACCTCCGCTCGCACGGCGTGAACCTCTGACGGCGCACCACTCCGCATCCCGAGGCCCCGGCTCCCCGAGCCGGGGCTTTCGGCGTTTGTGACGCGCGGCTGTCCAAAAAATATCCATGGATTCCGGTCCGCCGTCGGAAATTCCGGCTCATTGCAATAGAGTCACGGAACACGCGTCACTCGTCGACGTTTCACGGGGATTAAACGGAGGTCGGTCATGCGTATTCCCGCGCACTCGGTGTGCACGGCCATCCGGGACGACATCGTCGCGGGTGTCTACGAGCGCGGCGGCCGGCTGACCGAGGAACTCCTCGCCCGCCGCTACGGTGTCTCGCGCGTCCCCGTCCGGGAGGCCCTGCGCACCCTGGAGGCCGAGGGCTTCGTCGTGACTCGGCGGCACGCGGGCGCGTGCGTCGCCGAACCCACCGAGCAGGAGGCCGCCGACCTGCTGGAGATGCGGACGCTGCTGGAGCCGCTGGGCGCCGCCCGCGCCGCCCAGCGCCGCACCGAGGCCCATCTGAAGGTCCTGCGCGGCCTGGTCAGGCTCGGCCAGGAGCGCGCCCGCCGGGGCAACAGCGACGACCTGCGCTCTCTGGGCGGCTGGTTCCACGAGACGCTCGCGCAGGCCTCCGGCAGCCCCGCGCTGACCTCGATGCTCACCCAGCTCCGCCACAAGATCGCCTGGATGTACACCGTCGAGGCGCCGGCCGGTCCCGTGGAGTCCTGGACCGAGCACGGCGCGATCGTGGACGCGGTGGCGCGCGGTGACAGCGAGCGCGCGCGGGCGGTCACGGCGCTGCACGCCGAGCGCGCGACGGGCGCACACCGGCTGCGTTTCGGCTCCGCCGGGGAGCGGGCCGAGCGTGTGAGGAACTCGCAACATCCCGTAAACACGGCGAGCCTGCGGCATTAACACGAGAGCCGTATACAAAGAGCAGGTAATTCACGGGGGATTATTTCTGCTGCCCGAGAACGGGAATTCGACGACTCGCGTCCGGAAATGGCGAAGGGCCCGCCCGGTGAATTCGGACGAGCCCTTCGGGGTGCCCTGATCGGGGTGCACCCGATCAGGCGGGAAAGAACACTCAGACGGTCTCGGGCAGTTCCTCGAGACCCTCGGAGACCAGCTTCGCCAGCCGGTCCAGGGCGGCGTCCGCGCCCTCGGCGTCGGAGGCGAGGACGATCTCCTCGCCCCCCTGGGCGCCGAGGCCGAGGACGGCCAGCATGGAGGCCGCGTTGACGGGGTTGCCGTCTGCCTTGGCGATCGTCACCGGGACGCCTGCGGCCGTGGCGGCTCGGACGAAGATGGAGGCGGGGCGGGCGTGAAGGCCCTCGGCCCAGCCGACGTTGACGCGGCGCTCAGCCATGTGTTGCTGCCCTTCGGTTTTCAGGGTTGTCTAGACCAGTTTCCCATATCGTGAAGCTGCGCCGGAGCGGTCGTGACGACCGCCCCGGGGTGCCGTCGGATCGCGGCCTCGACCCGACTGACGCCCTCCACAGACTGCCTCGCGCCGCTGTCGGACGCTAGCCGTACTCTGGGGCCCATGCAGACCTCGCCGGACCGGCACGAGTATCCCGCCCACTGGGAAGCCGACGTGGTGCTGCGCGACGGTGGCACCGCGCGCATCCGGCCCATCACCGTTGATGACGCCGAGCGCCTGGTCAGCTTCTACGAGCAGGTCTCCGACGAGTCGAAGTACTACCGCTTCTTCGCGCCGTACCCTCGCCTGTCCGCCAAGGACGTCCACCGCTTCACGCACCACGACTTTGTGGACCGGGTGGGACTCGCGGCCACGGTGGGCGGCGAGTTCATCGCCACCGTACGCTACGACCGGATCGGCGCGGACGGAACGCCCGCGTCCGCACCCGCCGACGAGGCCGAGGTCGCCTTCCTGGTGCAGGACGCCCACCAGGGCCGCGGGGTCGCCTCCGCCCTGCTGGAACACATCGGCGCCGTCGCCCGCGAGCGCGGCATCCGCCGCTTCGCCGCCGAGGTTCTGCCCGCCAACACCAAGATGATCAAGGTGTTCACGGACGCCGGGTACACCCAGAAGCGCAGCTTCGAGGACGGCGTCGTCCGCCTGGAGTTCGACCTCGAACCCACCGACCGCTCCCTCGCCGTGCAGTACGCGCGCGAGCACCGCGCCGAGGCGCGGTCCGTGCAGCGGCTGCTCGCGCCCGGCTCGGTCGCCGTCATCGGCGCCGGGCGCACGCCGGGCGGCGTCGGCCGGAGCGTCCTGGCGAACATCCGCGACGCCGGGTTCACCGGCCGCCTGTACGCCGTGAACAAGGCCCTCCCCGAGGAGCAGAAGGATCTCGACGGGGTGCCCGCCCACCGCTCGGTGCGCGACATCGACGGCCCGGTCGACCTCGCGGTGGTCGCCGTGTCGGCCGAGCACGTCCCCGAGGTCGTCACCGAGTGCGGCGAACACGGTGTGCAGGGGCTGGTCGTGGTCTCCGCCGGATACGCCGAGAGCGGCACCGAGGGGCGCGAACGCCAGCGCGCCCTCGTGCGGCAGGCGCGCACGTACGGCATGCGGATCATCGGGCCGAACGCCTTCGGCATCATCAACACCTCCCCGCGGGTCCGGCTCAACGCCTCCCTCGCCCCCGAGACGCCGCGCCCGGGCCGGATCGGCCTGTTCGCCCAGTCCGGCGCCATCGGCATCGCCCTGCTGTCCCGGCTGCACCGGCGCGGCGGCGGCGTCACGGGCGTGACCGGCGTCTCCACCTTCGTCTCATCCGGCAACCGGGCCGACGTCTCCGGCAACGACGTCCTTCAGTACTGGTACGAGGACCCCGACACCGACGTCGTCCTCATGTACCTGGAGTCCATCGGCAACCCCCGCAAGTTCACCCGCCTCGCCCGCCGGACCGCCGCCGCGAAACCGCTGGTCGTGGTCCAGGGCGCCCGGCACGGAGCGGCTCCCCAGGGGCACGCCGTACGGGCGACCCGGCTGCCGCACGCGACCGTCTCGGCGCTGCTGAGGCAGGCCGGCGTGATCCGGGTCGACACCATCACCGAGCTGGTGGACGCCGGGCTGCTCCTCGCCCGCCAGCCGCTGCCGGCCGGGCCCCGGGTGGCGATCCTCGGCAACTCCGAGTCGCTCGGCCTGCTCACCTACGACGCGTGTCTCGCCGAGGGGCTGCGGCCGCACCCCCCGCAGGACCTGACCACGGCGGCCTCCGCCGCCGACTTCCACACGGCCCTGTCGCGGGCGCTGGCCGACGACCGGTGCGACGCGGTGGTCGTCACCGCCATACCGGCGGTGGGGGAGGGCTCGGTCGCGGACGCGGCCCTCGCCGGCGCGCTGCGCTCCGCGGCGGCCGCCGCCCCGGCCAAGCCGGTCCTGGTGGTGCACGTGGAGCTGGGCGGCCTGGCAGAGGCCCTGTCGGCGGCGGCGAGCACGGCTCCGCAGGCCGACGCGGACAATCCGCCGCGAACCCGCCCCGAAAGCCCTCAGGTCGCCCCCCGCCCGGCGCCTTCCGGAGAACCTCCTGAGGACTCCCACCTCATCCCCGCCTACCCCGCCGCCGAACGTGCCGTCCGTGCCCTCGCGCAGGCCGTCGCCTACGCGCAGTGGCGGCGCGACGCCGCCGACCCCGGCAGGGTGCCCGAGTACGAGGACATCGACGAGAAGGGCGCCGCCACGCTGATCGACGGGCTCCTCGCGCGCGGGCAGGGACTCACGCTCGGCGCGGAGGAGACCTGCGACCTGCTCGGCCACTACGGCATCCACGTCCACCGTGCCCTGCCCGCCCCGGCCCCCGACGCCGCCGCCGAGGCCGCCCGCACCCTCGGCTACCCCGTCGCCCTGAAGGCCACCGCCCCGCACCTGCGGCACCGAGCCGACCTGGGCGGCGTACGCCTCGACCTCGCGGACGAGGACCAACTGCGGCGGTCGTACACAGAGTTGACCGAACTCTTCGGCACGCCCGAGGAGCTTCGCCCGGTCGTGCAGCGGATGGCGCCGCGTGGCGTGGACGTCGTCGTACGGGCCGTCATCGACCCGGCGGCCGGAGCCGTGCTCTCCTTCGGGCTCGCCGGGGCCGCCTCGCAGTTGCTCGGGGACACGGCCCACCGGCTGATCCCGGTCACCGACAAGGAGGCGACCTCGCTGGTGCGCTCGATCCGCACCGCGCCCCTGCTGTTCGGCTGGCGCGGCTCCGCACCGGCCGACACCGGCGCCCTGGAGGAGCTGCTGCTGCGGGTGTCCCGGCTGGTCGACGACCATCCCGAGGTCGTCGCGGTCACCCTGGAGCCGGTCGTCGTCGCCTCGCACGGACTGAGCGTCCTGGGCGCCTCCGTCCGCCTCGCGCCCCCGCCCGCCCGCGACGACCTCGGCCCGCGGACCCTCCCCGCTTACTGACAGGGGGCCCTCCCCGCGTACTGACAGGGGGCGAGCGGTGCCTCGCAGTCAGTGGGCCCCCGTAGGATGGGCGTCATGGCCAAGACCAGTACGACGACCCAGGGGCTGCGGGCGGCGATCGAGCGCAGCGGCTACTACCCGGCCCTCGTGGCCGAGGCGGTGGAGGCCGCCGTGGGCGGCGAGCCCATCCGGTCGTACCTGGTCCATCAGGAGACGACGTTCGACCAGAACGAGGTGCGGCGGCACGTGACGGTGCTCGTCCTCACCGACCACCGCTTCATCGTCAGCCACACCGACGAACAGGCCGCCGACAGCACCTCCCCGACGCCGTACGCCACGACGTCGACGGAGTCCGTGAAGCTGAGCCGCATCTCGTCGATCGTGGTCAGCCGCGTGGTCGCCAACCCGGAGTCGTACAAGCCGGGCACCCTGCCCCGTGAGGTCGTCCTCACCATCGGCTGGGGCGCCGTCTCCCGCATCGACCTGGAGCCCGCCGCCTGCGGCGACCCCAACTGCGAGGCGGACCACGGCTACACCGGAAACTCGACGGCGGACGACCTCAGCCTGCGCGTCAGCGAGGCGGGGGACGGACCGGAGACCGTGCGCCAGGCACTCGCCTTCGCGCAGGCCCTCTCCGAGGCGACCGCGGACAGCGCCCGCTGATGGCACAGCCGAACACGGCCTGGGACCACCACCCCGAACCGCTCACGGTCACCTCCGCGCCGGCACCCGAGTACGGCAGCGGCTCCCTCGCCGACCTGCTGCCCACGCTGGCCGCCGGCCTGGGCGTGCCGGGCATGACCGCCGGGATCTCCGAGCTGACCCCCGCCGACCGGAACTGCGTGTTCCTGATCGACGGCCTGGGCTGGGAGCAGCTCAGGGCACACCCCGAGGACGCCCCCTTCATGACGTCCCTGCTCGCCACCTCGCGCGGCGGCACCGGACGTCCGCTCACCGCCGGCTACCCGGCGACCACGGCCACCTCCCTGGCCTCCGTCGGCACCGGCCTGCCGCCCGGCGTGCACGGCCTGCCCGGCTACACCGTGCGCAACCCGGACACCGGCGAGCTGATGAACCAGCTGCGCTGGCAGCCGTGGACCCCGCCCGGCGCCTGGCAGCCGTACCCGACGGTCTTCCAACTGGCTCATGAGGCGGGGGTGCACGCCGCGCAGGTGTCGTCCCCGACCTTCGAGAACACCCCGCTGACCAGGGTCGCGCTCAGCGGCGGAACGTTCCTCGGGCGGCTGACGGGCGAGGACCGTATGGACCTGGCGGCCGAGCAACTGGCCGCGGGCGACCGCTCCCTGGTCTACACGTACTTCGCCGAGGTCGACGGCGCCGGCCACCGCTTCGGCGTCGACTCCGACACCTGGCGCGGCCAGCTCATGTACGCCGACCGCCTGGTCCAGCGACTCGCGGAGCAACTGCCGCCGCGCACCGCCCTGTACGTCACCGCAGACCACGGCATGATCGACGTGCCGTTCGACGAGCAGCACCGCATCGACTTCGACGAGGACTGGGAGCTGAGCGCCGGAGTCGCCCTGCTCGGGGGCGAGGGCCGCGCCCGGCACGTCTACGCGGTGCCCGGCGCCGCGAACGACGTCCTGACCTGCTGGCGCGAGGTGCTCGGCGAGCAGTTCTGGGTGGCCTCGCGCGACGAGGCCATCGCGGCGGGCTGGTTCGGCCCGAAGATCGACGAGCGGGTGTACGGCCGCATCGGCGATGTGGTCGCCGCCGCGCGCGACGACGTCCTGCTCATCGCCTCCGAGCGGGAGCCGAAGGAGTCGGCGATGGTCGGCAACCACGGTTCGATGACCCCCGCCGAGCAGCTGGTCCCGCTGCTCGAAGTACGCTCCTGACGTCCCAACCCGATCTGCCCCGCCTGACCTCGCACGCCGAAAGGTGCTCAACTCGACATGCCTGAGCTGGTCTTCTTCTCCGGAACCATGGACTGTGGGAAGTCGACGCTGGCGCTCCAGATCGCGCACAACCGGTCGGCGAGGGGGCTGCGGGCTCTGATCTTCACCCGGGACGACCGCGCGGGGGAGGGGAAACTCTCTTCCCGACTCGGCCTGGTGACCGACTCGGTGGAGGCGGCGCCGGAAATGGATCTGTACGGCTATGTCGTCGACCAGGTGTCGCAGGGCGGCAAGGTCGACTACTTGATCGTGGACGAGGCGCAGTTCCTCGCGCCGGAGCAGATCGACCAGCTGGCTCGGGTCGTGGACGATCTGAATCTTGACGTCTTCGCCTTCGGTATCACCACCGACTTCCGCACCAACCTCTTCCCGGGCTCCCGGAGGTTGATCGAGCTGGCGGACCGGATCGAGACGCTCCAGGTGGAGGCGATGTGCTGGTGCGGGGCGCGTGCCACGCACAATGCGCGCACGGTCGGTGGCGAGATGGTGGTGGAAGGGGAGCAGGTCGTCGTCGGTGACGTGAGCGGTCCCGCCGCGGAGGTCGGCTACGAGGTGTTGTGCCGACGTCACCATCGTCGCCGTATGACGAGCGCCTCCGCCCGGGCAGGCGTGCTCTCGCCGGATGTCCTGCCCGTCGTCTCCGCCTGAGTGCCGCCGGCCGGAGCGCCACGTGTTCTCTACATGTTGATCATGTGGCCGGCGAGGCCGTGGATCGCCTCCTTCACCGCTTCCCCCAGCGTGGGGTGCGCATGGATGTTGCGGGCGACCTCATGCACGGTCAGGTCCCACTGCTGAGCCAGAGTCAGCTCGGGAAGCAGTTCCGTCACCTCGGGCGATCAGACGCGCGCCCAGCAGCTTTCCGTGCCGGCCGTCGCTGATGACCTTGACGAAACCGTCGGGGTGGCCGAGACCGTGGGCCTTGCCGTTGGCCGTGAAGGGGTTCGAGGCCCTGATTCTCAGACACTGGATGAATCTCAAGGAAGCGGAAATAGCCGAGGCGATGGGCATATCGGTCGGTGCCGTGAAGTCCCATACGTCACGGGGCATGACGAAGCTCTCCGAGATGCTTGAGTCGCGGGTCGGGTAGCCCGTCTCTCTCCGTCACATCGCCGCCCGGTCATGTGACCGATCACCGGGCAGTGTCACGATCGACGTCCGCTCCAAGCCGTTCCCCGGCTCCCAGCGGCTGGTGCCACCGCCGCCGCGTGACCGCGGTGACGGGACGACGCTTCGGCGCTGTTCCGCAGTGGGGCCCATCTCGCCCTCTTGACGAGCCGCCAGGCCGTCAGCGCCGCGGTTCCAGCAGCGCGAACCGGGCCCCTTCCGGATCCGCGACCATCGCCGCAGGGCCGTGTGCGGTGTCGTGGGCGGGCTTGAGGACGTGCCCACCCAGGTGGGCGAGATGGTCCAGGGCGTCGTCGAGGTCGGCGACCTGGAAGTACGTCACCCAGTGCGCGCCCCGGTCGCGGGGCAGGGCCTTCCCCAGCCCGTGGATGCCGGCGACGGGCCCACCCCCGAGATTCAGGGTCACGTAGTCGAAGTCGGCGGACACCACCGGCTCCTCCTGGTAGCCGAACACCGTCCGGTAGAACTTGGCGACGGTCGCCGACTCGAAGGTCAGCAACTCGTTCCAGGCGGGCGTGCCGGGGACGCCCGACACGGTCGTGCCGAGATGTGCGGCGGCCTGCCACACGCCGAAGACCGCCCCGGAGGGATCGGAGCCGATCGCCAGGCGGTCGGCGTCGGCCGCGTCCAGCGGGCCCACGCCGATCGTGCCACCGCAACTGCGCACCGTCTCGGCGGTCAGATCCACGTTCTCCGAGGCGAAGTAGGGGGTCCACGCGATGGGCAGATGGCGGTCCGGCGGCAGCAGGCCGATCCCCGCCACCTCGTGCCCGTCGAGCAGCGCCCGTACATACGGGCCGAGTTGCTGGGGGCCCGGCTGGAACTCCCAGCCGAACAGCGTTCCGTAGAACTCCTGGGTGGCGGCCGGCCCGTGCACCATCAGGCTCACCCAGCAGGGCGTGCCGGGCGCGTGCCGAGCGGGTCGTGCGCTGTTCGGGCCGGCTGACTCCCGTGCGTCGGTCATCGTCACTCTCTTCTCGGCCTCGCGGTGGGCGTGCTCTGCGCAGCCCTCGTGGGCATGCCCTGCGGGGCGGCCCCTGCCCGGGAGAATGCCTGATGCGCGGTGTCCTGTCCCTTGCGGCGCGCTTGTCGGCACGTGTCGTTCAGCTGTACAGCATGTGCTTGTTCCCGTACACCGCGTGACGCCCCGGCTCGGCCGGCAGAGTAGCCGGACCCGGACGGCTCGGCCACCCCCCGTGCGCGAGGATGAAGCCATGAACGCCATCATCTCCGCATCCGATCTCGCGAGCGACCTGACGGGCCCCAACCCGCCCGTCCTGCTCGATGTCCGCTGGCAGCTCACCGCGGCCAAGGCGTCCGGTGAGCCGCCGTACGACGGCCGGGCCGCGTACGAGGCAGGGCACCTTCCGGGAGCCGTCTTCGTCGATCTGGACCGGGAGTTGGCCTCGGCGCCGGGGAAGGGCGGCCGGCATCCGCTGCCCGACCTCGCGCGCTTCGGTGCCGCGATGCGCCGCGCGGGCGTGTCGTCCGGGACGCCGGTGGTCGTCTACGACGGCGGCCAAGGCTGGGCGGCGGCGCGGGCGTGGTGGCTGCTGCGCTGGACGGGTCACCCGGACGTGCGGGTCCTCGACGGCGGGCTGCCGGCCTGGGAGGGGCCGTTGGAGAAGACCGTGCCGACACCGGCCGAGGGCGACTTCATGCCCGAGCCGAGGGCGTCCGGCCTGCTCGACGCCGACGCCGCCGCGGCGTTGGCGCGGTCCGGGGTGCTGCTGGACGCGCGGGCGGGGGAGCGGTACCGGGGCGAGGTGGAGCCGATCGATCCGGTGGCCGGGCACATCCCGGGAGCGGTGTCGGCGCCCACCACGGAGAACGTGGGGGCGGACGGGTGCTTCCTCCCTGCCGGGGAACTGCGCGCCCGTTTCAGGGGGCTTGGCGTGACGGAGGATGCGCGGGTCGGCGTGTACTGCGGCTCGGGGGTGTCCGCGGCCCACGCGGTTCTGGCGCTGGCGGTCGCGGGCATTCCGGCGGAGCTGTACGTGGGTTCGTGGTCGGAGTGGTCCTCGGACCCGGACCGGCCGGTGGCGGTGGGACCGGATTCCCGGTAACGGCATGAGCGAAGGCCGCGCCCGGAAGGCGCGGCCCTCGTCGTCGTGCAGCCGAAGCCGAAGCCGAAGCCGAAGCTGATCCGGCTACTCCTGCTTCTTACGCCGCGTCCCGAACACGATCTCGTCCCAGCTTGGCACGGCGGCTCTGCGGCCCGGTCGGACGCCGTCGGCCTCGGCCTGGCGGTCGGTGGCGCCGATGAGCCGGTCGCGGTGGCTGCCGACGGAGCGCGGCATGAGGACGTCCGCGTAGGCGGAACCGGCCGAGGCGGCGGGAGCCGGGGGCTCCTCTTCCTCGGGTTCGGCGACGGGCTCTTCCTCGGGCTCCGGTGCCGGGCGCTCCGGCACCACCAGGTCGCCGCGGAAGCTCGGCACCGCCTCCAGCAGGCTGGTCAGCGAGTCCCGCTCACCCGCGCTCTCCTCCACCGGCTCGGACGCCGCTGCCGGAAGGCTGGGCCGCTCGCGGTCGGCGGAACGGTCCAGTGGCCGGTCGCGCGGCAGCCGGGCGATCCGCGGGACGAACGGGAAGCTGGGCTCGGGCGCGGCCAGGTCGTCGGACTCGCCGATGAGCATGCGCGCTTCGTCGTCGACGGCCTGGACGAGCCGTCGGGGCGGGTCGTACGTCCAGCTCGCCGAGTGCGGTTCGCCCGCGACGCAGTAGACCAGCAGGACTTCCCAGGTGCCGTCGTCGCGACGCCACGAGTCCCACTGGACGGTGTCCTTCTCGGCACCGCGCAGCAGCAGCCGCTCCTGCACGGCCTCGCCCAGCGGCGGACCGGAGTTCTCGCCGGGGCGGCGGACCGGGGTTTTGCGGGCCCGCTCGGCCATGAACGCACGCTCGGCGAGCACCGGACCCTCGAAGCGGCGGACCCGGTCGACGGGGATGCCTGCCATCTGCGCGACCTCTTCCGCGGTCGCGCCGGCACGTATACGCGCCTGGATGTCGCGGGGGCGGAGATGGCTCTCCACCTCGATCTCGATCTGGCCGAGGCGAGGACGGTCGCCGCGCACGGCGGCGCGGAGCCGTTCGTCGATCGGAAGCGTGTACTCCGTGCTGTCCGCAGCCTTCAGCACCAGCCGTGTGCCGTCATTCGAGACGGCCACGACACGCAGTTCGGGCATGGGGACCTCCCGGGTGGTGCCTGCCGACGTCACGTGCGTCGCTGCTTCCGCTAGTCGAGTGTGGCCTGCCCGGGTGCAGCCTGCCACAACCTTGCCGAGTTGCCCGGCGTGTCGGGCGCGGGCCCTGGATCGCCGTTATGGCACGGTTACCTATTCGCAACGCTAAGTGACGAACTCTGTCACCCTGTGCAACTAGCCCCCCTCCCGGCGGTCCTTAAAGGCCCCGTACACCCTGATGGGAGACCGGGCCCAGGGCTCGCCACAGTACTCCATTTGGGCCACGTGCGTGGATTGGCACGCCGTCCAACTTCCGGCAAGGGAGTGGACTTGGCCGCCCTCTGTCCGCTTTTCGCGATCTTGAACGTGGGATACTTCACGTAATCGCCAGAAACGGAACTATCAGTTTCGGACACGTGTCCCCTTCTTGTGCAGTTGAACGGCCGTGCACGGGAAAGGCAGACAAGGTCCGGCGATGCGTGAAAGGCCCGATGGTGTCGGTGGAGCGAGCGAGCCCGAGACGGCGGGGCGCAAGCGGATCGACCTGAACGTGCCCCAGGTCGCGGGCGGCGGCCCTGGCCGCCGAACTGGCCTCGTACTTCGGGGTCTACGGCACGACCCTCGGCGCCGGTGTAGTCGGCGTCGTCGCGACCTGCGGCGGCACGCTCTTCCAGCACTTCTTCAAGCGCACCGGCGAGCAGCTCCGCGGCGCGACGGCGGCCGCTTCCCGGCAGGCGGCCGGGCCGGCGGACCAAGCGCCTCCGGCGCCTGGTGAGTTCACCGCGGGCACCGTTTACCGCGCCCGGGCCCGGGGCTGAGAGCGGCCGGTGCTCGCGGCGGCGATCGGCTTCGGTCTCACGATGACCGGAATCACCACCTACGAGCTGGTTTCCGGCCGCAACCTGGGTGGCGGACGAAGTACGACCGCTGGCGACGTCTTCACCGGCGACGGCAAGTCCGCGTCGGGCTCCGGAGGTTGACGGTTCCGAAGGCTCCGGGGCCGCCAGCGTCGCCGGCCCCTACGGTGACGGCGACGCCACGGCGAAGAGCCCGTCCGGCACCACTCCTGAGGGTGCGGTCGCCTCGCCCTCACCCGACGAAAGCGGCGGTACGGCACCGAGCCCGGCACCGACATCCACACCGAGCGCCGAGGGGAGCGAGGCCCGGGGGAACACCACCCCCAGTGCGTCGCCTACGCCCCCAGAACCCTCCGCAAGTAGTCGTTCTGGAACCGCCGGTCAGGATCGAGACGGTCCCGCAACGCCGTGAACTCGGCGAAGCGCGGATACACCCGGGAGAAGTACTCGGCGTCCCTGGTGTGCACCTTGCCCCAGTGCGGACGTCCCTCGTGGGCGGTGAAGATCCGTTCGGCCGAGGTGAAGTACCGCTGGTAGGGCGTGCCCTGGAACATGTGGACGGCGATGTAGGCGGTGTCCCGGCCCGAGGCGGTGGACAGGGTGATGTCGTCCGCCGGGGCGGTGCGCACCTCCACGGGGAAGCTGACCTTCAGGCCGGAGCGGTCGACCATCGTCTTCAGCTCGCGCAGCACCTCGACGACGGCCGCGCGCGGAACGGCGTACTCCATCTCCACGAAGCGCACCCGGCGCGGAGACGTGAAGACCTTGTAAGGGATGTCGGTGTAGGTCCGCGCGGACAGGGCCTTGCTGGAGATCTGGGCGATCGCCGGGATCGTGGCGGGCACCGCGCGTCCGACCCAGTTGGCCACCTGGAAGACCCCGTTGGAGAGGAACTCGTCCTCGAACCAGCTCTGGAGCTGGGGCACCGGCCTCTCGGGGCCCGCGCTGCGGTTGTTGCGTTTGGTGTTGGTGTTCCCGGTGTGCGGGAACCAGTAGAACTCGAAGTGCTCGTTCTCGGCCCAGAGTTCCTCGAAGTCGGAGAGGACCCTGTCGAACGGCATCGGCTCCTCGCGGGCCGTGAGCAGGAAGACCGGCTCCACGGCGAAGGTGATCGCGGTGACGATGCCCAGGGCGCCGAGGCCGATGCGGGCGGCCGCGAAGACCTCCGGGTTCTCCTTCTCGGAGCAGGTGAGGACCGAGCCGTCGGCGGTGACCAGTTCCAGGCCCTTGATCTGGGCGGCGATCGAGCCGGAATCGCGGCCCGTGCCGTGCGTGCCGGTGCTGGTGGCCCCGGAGACCGTCTGCTCCATGATGTCGCCCATGTTCGTCAGCGACAGACCCTCGCGCGCCAGGGCCACGTTGAGTCTCTTGAGCGGGGTGCCGGCCTCCACCGTGACGGTCATGGCGTCGCGATCAATGTCGCGTATGCCGGTCAACAGTTGAGGGCGGATCAACACCCCGTCGGTCGCCGCTATGGACGTGAAGGAGTGCCCGGTTCCTACGGCCTTCACCTTCAGGCCGTCCTCGGCGGCTCGCCGCACGGCGGCGGCCAGTTCGTCGACGGAGGCCGGGGTGACCTCCCGCGCGGGACGCGCGGAGACATTGCCGCCCCAGTTACGCCACGTGCCGTTCTTTCCGTTCGCTGTGCTGCTCAACGGAGCCTCCCCGACCCGTAGCCGGCCGCTTGAGCCGACGGAATCCGAGGAAACCCACCGCGACCGCGACGGCCCCGGCCACCGCCGGAACCCCGTACCCGGCACGCGCCCCGGCCGCGTCGATCACCCAGCCGGCCGCGGAGGAGCCGAGTGCGACCCCCACCGCGAGCCCGGTGCTCACCCAGGTCATGCCCTCGGTGAGCTGCGCGCGTGGTACGTGCTCTTCGATGAGGGACATCGTCGTGATCATCGTCGGAGCGATGGCCAGACCCGCAACGAACAGCGCCACGGCCAGAAACGGCAAGTTTCCGACCAGTAGGAGGGGGATCATACTCACGGCCATGGCACACACGCCCAGCAACCACCGGCGTTCCGGCGCCCCGGCGAAGTGCAGCAGTCCGAAGACCATGCCCGCCACACAGGAACCGGCCGCGTACAGGGCGAGGACGATGCTCGCGGCGGCCTTGTGCCCCTCCTCGTCGGCGAAGGCCACGGTGACCACGTCGACCGCCCCGAAGATCGCCCCGGTCGCCACGAAGGTGGCCACCAGGACCTGGAGGCCCCGCGAGCGCATGGCCGTGCCCCCGCCACGGTGCTCGCGCGGGTGCGGCTCCGGCTCGGTGGCGCGCTGCGCGGTCAGCCAGAAGACGCCGGCGGCCAGGAAGCAGGCGGCGAGCAGCGGACCGGCCTCCGGGAACCAGGCCGTGGACAGGCCGATGGAGATGATCGGCCCGAAGATGAAGCACACCTCGTCCACCACGGACTCGAAGGAGTACGCGGTGTGCAACTGCGGGGTGCCCCGGTACAGGGCCGCCCAGCGGGCCCGGATCATCGCGCCGACGCTCGGCACGCAGCCGATGCCGACGCACGCCACGAACAGCACCCAGTCCGGCCACCCGTAGTGCGCCGCGAACAGCAGGACGGCCGCCGCGGCGAGCGAGATCAGCGTCGCCGGCCGCAGCACCCGCCGCTGTCCGTACCGGTCCACCAGCCGTGAGACCTGCGGTCCGGCCACCGCCGCCGCCAGCGCGATGGTGGCCGACAGGGCACCGGCCAGTCCGTACCGCCCGGTGAGCTGGGAGACCATCGTGACGACGCCGATGCCCATCATCGACAGCGGCATACGGCCGAGGAAGCCCGCGGCGGAGAAGCGCTTGCTGCCGGGGGCGGCGAACAGGGCGCGGTAGGGGCTGGGCACGGGGTCTCCGAAAAGCTCAGTAAGCTGCGAACGCAGTCGACACAGATTACGCCGCGCGGTGCGCCCGACGCACCCGCCAGGCCCCCCGGGGCCGTCCGCCGCGCAGGTGTCACCCCGCCGTTTCCCGGCTGTCAGCGCAGGGTGGCAGGATCGACTCATGCCAGACGCGCGCGATGTCACCCCCTACGACGCCCTGCTCCTGCTCTCCTTCGGCGGCCCGGAAGGCCCGGACGACGTGGTCCCGTTCCTGGAGAACGTGACGCGTGGGCGCGGCATCCCCAAGGAACGCCTCAAGGAAGTCGGGCAGCACTACTTCCTGTTCGGCGGGGTCAGCCCCATCAACGACCAGAACCGGGCCCTGCTGGACGCCCTGCGCAAGGACTTCGCCGACCACGGCCTGGACCTGCCGGTCTACTGGGGCAACCGCAACTGGGCGCCGTATCTGACCGACACGCTGCGCGAGATGGTCCGCGACGGCCGCCGCCGCATCCTGGTCCTCGCCACCAGCGCCTACGCCTCCTACTCGGGCTGCCGCCAGTACCGCGAGAACCTCGCCGACTCGCTCGCCGCCCTCGCGGCGGAGGGGCTGGAGCTGCCGAAGGTCGACAAGCTGCGGCACTACTTCAACCACCCCGGCTTCCTGGAGCCCATGATCGACGGGGTGCTCCGGTCCCTCGCCGAGCTGCCCGGGGACGTCCGGGACGGGGCGCACATCGCCTTCTCGACGCACTCGATCCCGACGGCTTCCGCCGACACCTCCGGGCCCGTCGAGGACCACGGCGACGGCGGCGCGTACGTCAGGCAGCACCTGGACGTGGCGCAGCTGATCGCGGACGCCGTCCGGGAGCGCACCGGCGTCGACCACCCCTGGCAGCTCGTCTACCAGTCCCGCTCCGGTGCCCCGCACATCCCGTGGCTGGAGCCCGACATCTGCGACCACCTGGAGGAGCGGCACGCGGCAGGTGTCCCGGCCGTGGTGATCGCCCCCATCGGGTTCGTCTCCGACCACATGGAGGTCCTCTACGACCTCGACACGGAGGCCAAGGCCAAGGCGGAGGAGCTGGGGCTGCCGATGCGCCGCTCGGCCACCGTCGGCGCCGACCCGAGGTTCGCCGCCGCGATCCGCGAGCTCGTCGTGGAGCGCGCCGCCGTCGAGCGCGGGCAGGAGGTCACCCCCTGCGCCCTGGGCGCCCTCGGGCCGAGCCACCACCTCTGCCCGGCCGGCTGCTGCCCGGCCCGGGCCCCCCGCCCCGCCGCCGCGGGCGCCGACAGCACCTACGCGTGAGGAGCCCCGTGACCGACCCCCTGCACAAGGACCTGCTCGACATCGCCCAGGAGGCCGCTCGCCGCGCGGGCGCGCTGCTGCGGGACGGGCGCCCGGCCGACCTCGCGGTGGCCGCGACCAAGTCCAGCCCCATCGACGTCGTCACGGAGATGGACATCGCGGCCGAGAAGCTGATCACCGGTCTGATCGCCGAGCGCCGCCCGGACGACGGCATCCTCGGCGAGGAGGGCGGCACCACCGAGGGCACGAGCGGCGTCCGCTGGGTGATCGATCCGCTCGACGGCACGGTCAACTACCTGTACGGGCTGCCCACCTGGTCCGTCTCCGTCGCCGCCGAGCAGGACGGCGAGACCGTCGTCGGAGTCGTCACGGCCCCGATGCGCGGCGAGACCTTCCACGCGGTGCTCGGCGGCGGAGCCTGGGCCACCGGGGCCTGGGACGGCGAGCGCAGGCTGGCCTGCCGTCCCGCGCCGCCCCTGGACCAGGCGCTGGTGTCGACGGGTTTCAACTACGTGGCCGAGGTCCGCACCCACCAGGCCGAGGTCGCCCAGCGTCTGATCCCACTGCTGCGCGACATCCGGCGCGGCGGTTCGGCGGCGGTCGACCTGTGCGACCTGGCTGCGGGACGACTCGACGGCTACTACGAGCGCGGCCTGCACGCCTGGGACCTCGCGGCCGGCGACCTGATCGCCCGGGAGGCGGGCGCGCTGACCGGTGGACGCCCCGGAGAGCGCCCGTCGGGGGATCTGACAGTCGCGGGTACCCCGGGTGTCTTCGAGCCCCTCCAGCGCCTGCTGGAGGGGCTCGGGGCCTGGCACGACTGAGGACGGCCAGGCCGTCGTACGACAGCCGGTGGCACGCCCGCCGTCGTACGACGGCCGACGGCACGCCCGACACCGAGTGAACGGGGCCGCAAGACGACGAAGCGGGCCCCGGCGCTGGATTCGCCGGGACCCGCTTCGTACGGCCTGATCAGACGCTCGTCGCGCCGACCTCCACACCGTGCTCGGCGGCGAGACGGCGCAGGTCGTCGAGCTCGCCCTGCTCCACCTCGACGAGGAAGTCGTCGCCCTCGTCGCGAGCCCGGGACAGATCGGACTCGGTCGCCCTTATGCGCTGCAGAAGTCCTGCGGTGAATGCGTCCATGCTGCGCCCCCTCGTCCTGGGTCGTGTGTCGATGGCACGGGGGTGTGCCGTTCGGAAGGGACGATCACGTCTCCGGTGGATGCCCAGCGCCGCTCAGCTGGGCGGCGACGGTGCCGGACACCCACGCCCGCCCTGCGGAAGCGGGTTGACGCGCACCGCATGGTGGTGCGGTACAAGCAGAGCGTGATCGTGGGATGTAAAGCCGTCCTCCCCAAGGTCCCTTCCGTGGAAACCTAACCGAAGGAGAAAATCTCCTATTCCGCCTCGGGCTCCGTCTCCTCACCCGCCTTACCTCCGACTTATGGCCGAAAAGGGCAGGATGGAGGGCAACACACCAGCGAACCGTCGAAGACCCCTGCCCGTCTGCGCCTGTGCGGCGCTACGCGGGTGGACATGAGGAAGGACCAGGGACGTGCGCGTACTCGTCGTCGAGGACGAGCAACTGCTCGCCGATGCGGTGGCCACCGGACTGCGCCGGGAGGCCATGGCCGTCGACGTCGTGTACGACGGTGCGGCCGCCCTGGAGCGCATCGGCGTGAACGACTACGACGTGGTCGTCCTCGACCGCGACCTCCCACTCGTGCACGGTGACGACGTCTGCCGCAAGATCGTCGAGCTCGGCATGCCCACGCGCGTGCTGATGCTCACGGCCTCCGGTGACGTCAGCGACCGGGTGGAGGGCCTGGAGATCGGCGCCGACGACTATCTGCCGAAGCCGTTCGCGTTCAGTGAGCTCATCGCGCGCGTGCGGGCCCTCGGCCGGCGCACCAGCGTGCCCCTGCCCCCGGTCCTGGAGCGCGCCGGGATCAAGCTCGACCCCAACCGCCGCGAGGTCTTCCGCGACGGCAAGGAGGTCCAGCTCGCACCCAAGGAGTTCGCCGTCCTGGAGGTGCTGATGCGCAGCGAGGGCGCCGTCGTCTCGGCCGAGCAGCTGCTGGAGAAGGCCTGGGACGAGAACACCGACCCGTTCACGAACGTCGTCCGAGTGACGGTCATGACCCTGCGCCGCAAGCTCGGCGAGCCGCCCGTGATCGTCACCGTCCCCGGCTCCGGCTACCGGATCTGATCGACTGTGGCCACCACTCCCGCGCCTCCTCAGGCGCCCCCGAAGCCCACCTGGGATCCCCGGCGACCCGCGCCGCCGTTCCCCTGGCTACGCCCGACCATCCGCATAAGGCTCACGCTGCTGTACGGCGGCATGTTCCTGATCGCCGGCATCCTGCTGCTGTCGATCATCTACCTGCTGGCCGCGGAAGCGCTGAACGTGGGCAGCGAGCTGCCGTTCAAGATCGTCGAGGGCAAGGTCACCAGCGACATCTGCAACCTGCCCGACCAGGCCTCGCCGGCCGAGTTCAACAACGCCATGAACCAGTGCGTCAACGAGCAGCGCCAGCACGCCCTGGACAACCTGCTCAGCCGCTCGCTGCTCGCGCTGCTGGGCCTGGCGGTCATCGCCTTCGCCTTCGGCTACGCGATGGCCGGGCGCGTGCTGTCGCCGCTGGGCCGGATCACCCGCACCGCCCGCGCGGTGGCCGGCTCCGACCTGTCCCGCCGGATCGAGCTGGACGGCCCGGACGACGAGCTGAAGGAGCTGGCGGACACCTTCGACGACATGCTGGAGCGGCTCCAGCGCGCCTTCACCGCCCAGCAGCGCTTCGTCGGCAATGCCTCGCACGAGCTGCGGACACCGCTGGCGATCAACCGCACGCTCCTCGAGGTGCACCTGTCCGATCCGAACGCGCCGGTGGAGCTGCAGCAGCTCGGCAAGACGCTGCTGGCCACCAACGAGCGCAGCGAGCAGCTCGTCGAGGGCCTGCTGCTGCTCGCCCGCAGCGACAACCAGGTCGTCGAGCGGGGCCCGGTGGACCTCGCCGAGGTCGCCGGGCAGGCCATCGACCAGGTGCGCGGCGAGGCCGAGGCCAAGGGCGTGCACATCCGCGGCGAGCAGAAGCCCGCGGTCGTCCAGGGCAACGGCGTGCTGCTGGAGCGGATCGCGCTCAACCTGGTGCAGAACGCCGTGCGCTACAACGTGGCCGAGGGCGGCTGGGTCGAGGTCACGACCGAGGTCCAGCACGGCCAGGCGGTCCTGGTCGTCTCCAACACGGGCCCCGTCGTGCCGGCGTACGAGATCGACAACCTCTTCGAGCCGTTCCGGCGGCTGCGCACCGAGCGCACGGGCAGCGACAAGGGCGTCGGACTCGGTCTGTCCATCGTCCGGTCGGTGGCCCGGGCGCACGGCGGGCACATCTACGCACAGCCGCGGGAAGGGGGTGGGCTCGTGATGCGGGTCACGCTGCCCATCTGAGATCATGTGTCCGATCAACTCGGCGGCGCACGGGGATGTTCGCTTTACGCGGAATTTCCGACATCGCACCGCGCGTGTCCCGTGTGTGATCGATCACAGGGACGCTTTTCCGGCTGTCTACTCTCCGTGATCATGTGTCCTGTCGGAAAGCCGGGAAAATCCCGGTTTTCGGGGGTCTTGATCACGGGAAGTACACGGTGAGACGCCTTTGAAGTGCGGCATTCGGACCGTGTACGGTCCCCATCGCCATCCAAGCCGATCACTCGTGAGGAGTCCGGTTGGGTGTCGATTGAGTAACAGACCTTGATGTGAGGCAAAATCTCCGCCTCAGGTCGGGCACAAGTCCGGCCTCTCACGCGTTACGTGCGCTGGAGACACCGCAGACACCCAGAGGGGGAGAGCGACATGGCAACCGATTACGACACTCCACGCAAGACCGATGACGACGTTGACTCGGACAGCCTCGAAGAGCTGAAGGCTCGGAGGAACGACAAGTCGGCCTCCGCAGTGGACGTCGACGAGTTCGAGGCCGCAGAGGGACTCGAACTGCCCGGCGCCGATCTCTCGAATGAGGAGCTGGCAGTACGAGTGCTCCCGAAGCAGCAGGACGAGTTCACCTGCATGAGCTGCTTCCTGGTGCACCACCGCAGCCAGCTGGCCCGGGAGAAGAACGGCCAGCCGATCTGCCGCGACTGCGACTGAGGACGGGTCGGCCGTGACTGGCTCGACCCCTCCCTGGAAGCGCCGCTTCTCCAAACGGAAAGCGGACGAAGGGCCGATCGACGGCCCGCAGCACGGCGCGCGTGACGACGAGCGAGGCGCAACCGGTACGGGGGCGGCCTCGCTCGAACCGGCAGCGGACCGGGGTGACCTCCCGCCGTCCGTGGACGTCCCCGCACCCGTCGCCCGGCGGACGGCGGGGACGCTCCGGGAGCGGGCCATGGACAGTGCCCGCAAGGGCTCGGTCCGGGCCCGGGCCGGCCTCGCCCATCTCGCCGACAGGATCATCGAACTGGCCCCGCGCGTCCCCGTACGGGACCTGACGACGCTCCGCAGGCAGTTCCCGGGCCTGGGGCCCGAAGAGCTCGCGGACAAACTCGTCGCGGGCGCGGCGAAGGCGACGGCGACGGTCGGAGCGGGCATCGGCGCGGCGGCGATGCTTCCCGTGCCGCCCGCGATGCCGACGGAACTGGCCGCCGAGGTCACCGGCGTCGCGGCGATCGAGCTGAAGCTGATCGCCGAACTCCACGAGGTCTACGGCGTACGGCCGCCCGGCAACCTCAAGCAGCGCAGCACCGCGTACCTCGACTCGTGGTCGGGGGAGCGCGGGATCGACGCGACCAAGCCGTCGACGCTGAGCACGGCGCTGAACAGCCGCATGAAGCGCGAGCTGCGGCAGCGGATCATGAAGCGGATGGTCCGCAGCATGCCGAACCTGGTGCCGTTCCTGGTGGGCGCCGCCGTCGGGGCGGCCATGAACCGCAGCGAGACGAGAAAGCTCGCCGCCCGGATCCGCGAGGACCTGCGCAGGATCCAGGTGCCCTGGGAGGCCCTGGAGCCCCTCCCCGCCCTGGAACGTCCCGCGGACGCCCTGGAGATGGGCGAGATCACTGACGACCCCCTGGGCCGCCTGGAGAGCGAGAAGCCCGAGAGCGAAAAGCACGACGGGCAACGCGAAGAGCGCGACGACGGGCACTGAGACGACGCGAGACGACGGGCACAGAGCGACGCGCGACGACGGGCACGGGGCCGCGCCGGGCCGCGTGTGCGCGTGCCGCCGTCCGCCGCCGGATGGCGCCCCGCGCAGATGTGCTACGCCGGCTTCGCCGCCCGCAGCGCCTCCGCCAGGCGCTCCGGCTCGCGCGTGGACAGGTACAGGTACGGAGTCGGGTCCTCCGGGTCCGTGACCTCCACGCGCAGGGCCGTGGGGATGTAGGCGCGCAGCAGCATGAAGGCGCGCGGGTCGGCCTTGTGGGTGCGCCAGGCACGGGTTTCCTCGGCGTCCAGGACCTCGGCCTCGCCCAGGGCCGCCACCGGGATCTTCGCCTCGCCCGCGATCAGCGAATCGCCCACCACGCGGATGCGGACCGAGCCGTACGAACTCGCGGCGACGGCCGCGACCGCGGTGCCCCCGGCCAGGCCGCCGAGCATGGGCAGCGTGCCGAACGGGAGCAGGACCAAGGCCATGGAGACCCCGACCAGGAACGAGATCAGCCACCAGGACCGGGGAGCGGTCAGGCGTTCTTCGTACGGGGCGGCGGAGAGCTGCATGGGGCCAAGCTTGACACGGTGTCCGGGAGGGGCCGACGCGCGGGTAAGGTCTCCGGCTGTGAGTCGTACTTCCGCTGCCCTTCAGCCTCCGGCCGACGCCGTGCGACCGGTGCGGCATCCGGACGCTCCGGCGCCCGGTGAGCTCCTCGGTGCGCACTACGGCCAGTGTTTCGGCTGTGGCGGCGACCAGCCGCACGGGCTGCACCTGGAGGCACGGGCCGGCGAGGGCGTGTCACTCACCGCGGAGTTCACCGTGCAGCCCGCCCACCAGGGCGCCCCGGGCCTCGCCCACGGCGGTGTGCTCACCTCCGCCCTGGACGAGACCCTCGGCTCGCTGAACTGGCTGCTGCGCACGATCGCCGTGACCGGCCGGCTGGAGACCGACTTCGTACGGCCGGTGCCCGTCGGCACCACGCTGCACCTGGAGGCGGAGGTGACGGCGGTGGCCGGGCGGAAGATCTACTCGACCGCCACCGGGCGGGTCGGCGGCCCCGGCGGGCCCGTCGCCGTCCGTGCCGACGCGCTCTTCGTCGAGGTGAAGGTCGACCACTTCGTCGACCACGGCCGCCAGCAGGAGATCCAGGCGGCCATGAACGACCCGGACCAGGTCCGGCGAGCCCGTGCGTTCGAGGTGAACCCGTGAGTACGGACAGCCTCTTGAGCCCCGTGGCCCCCGCGACTCCCGTGACCCCCACGAGCCCCGTCAGCCCGGAAGGCCCCATGACTCCCGCGAGCCCTGTGAGCCGTCAGCCCGTGGACGTGCTGATCCGGCGCGTCGATCCGGACGTACCGCTTCCGTCGTATGCGCACCCCGGGGACGCGGGAGCCGACCTGCGCACCACCGAGGCGTGCCAACTGGCGCCGGGCGAGCGGGCTGTGCTGCCCACGGGAGTGTCTGTGGCACTGCCGGAGGGGTACGCGGCCTTCGTGCACCCCCGGTCCGGCCTGGCCGCGCGCTGCGGCGTCGCTCTGGTGAATGCCCCGGGGACGGTTGATGCCGGGTACCGTGGGGAGATCAAGGTGATCGTGGTGAATCTCGACCCGCGCGAGGCCGTGCGGTTCGAGCGCTTTGACCGGATTGCCCAACTGGTCGTCCAGCAGGTCGAGAGGGTCCGCTTCCAGGAGGTGGCGGAGCTTCCCGGCTCCGCGCGGGCCGACGGGGGCTTCGGGTCCACCGGAGGGCACGCCGCGGTGGACGGGACGAGCGGCACAAGCGGTCAGGCCGCCCTGGGCGGTCAGGCGGGTGGGAATCGATACGCTTCGGTCGTATCCGACCGGGAAGGACAGTGACGTGTTCGGACGTCGCAAGAAGAGGGATGCCGCCGAGGACGCGGCCGGCGAGGCCGAGCAGGTCGTCGACGGTGTCGACAGTGAGGCGGGCGGCGAGGGCGAGCGCCTGAGGCTCGAGCCGGCGCCGCGGCCCGACGGGCCCTGGGACAGCTCCGAGGTGCGCGACCCGGGCGATGGCCGGGTCGACCTGGGCGGTCTGTTCGTGCCGGGTGTCGACGGCATGGAGCTGCGGGTCGAGGTCGCGGGTGACGCGATCGTGGCGGCGACGGTCGTGCTGCGGGACAGCGCCATTCAGCTGCAGGCCTTCGCCGCGCCCAAGCGCGAGGGCATCTGGGGCGAGGTGCGCGAGGAGATCGGCTCGGGCATCACCCAGCAGGGCGGCATCGTCGACGAGGTCGAGGGGCCGCTGGGCTGGGAGCTGCGCGCCCAGGTGCCGGTGCAGCTGCCGGACGGCACCGGCGGCTTCCAGGTCGTGCGGTTCGTCGGTGTGGACGGCCCCCGCTGGTTCCTGCGCGGGGTCATCTCGGGTCAGGGCGCGGTGCAGCCGCAGGCCGCCGGGCTGCTCGAGCAGATCTTCCGGGACACGGTCGTGGTTCGAGGCGAGGGTCCGATGGCGCCCCGCGACCCGATCGTCCTGAAGTTGCCCAACGACGCCCAGATGGTCCCCGAGGGCGTCCAGCAGGAGGAGGGCTCCCGCTTCGCCGGCGGAATGGGCCAGCTCCAGCGCGGACCGGAGATCACCGAGGTTCGCTGAGCGTCGTAGAAACACCAGGGCCGCACTCCTCAAGGGGTGCGGCCCTTTTTCATGCGTGGAGCCTTGACGGGGCATTGGTCTGCACCTACCGTCTCCGTCCAACGCGCCGTTCATAAAGGCGCTTCACGTTCATATACGAGAACGGACGGCTCCCGCGTATGCGCAGAACCGCACTCTCAGCGGCCACGGCCGCCCTCGTCGCCGGTGTCCTCGCCTGGCCCGCCGACGCCGCTCCCAGCACCTTCGTCCATCCCGGAGTCACCGTCTCCAAGGGTCAGTTGGACTTCACCCGTGCCAAGGTCAACGCCGGTGCCCAGCCCTGGAAGGGTGCCTTCGGCCGGATGATGGCGAGCAAGTACGCCGACCTGAACCGCACGCCCAGACCCCGGGCGGTCGTCGAGTGCGGTTCGTACTCCAGCCCAACAACGGCTGCACCGACGAACGCGAGGACGCGATCGCCGCCTACACCCAGGCCCTCGCCTGGTACGTCACCCGCGACGAACGGCACGCGCGCAAGGCGATCGAGCTGATGGACGCCTGGTCCGCCGTGATCCGGGACCACACAAACAGCAACGCGCCCCTCCAGACCGGCTGGGCCGGCTCCTCCTGGCCCAAGGCCGCCGAGATCATCAAGTACACGTACACCGGCACCTGGGCCAACTCCGGCCGCTTCGCCACCATGCTCCGCACCGTGTACCTGCCCGAGGTGATCAACGGCTCGAACTCCAACGGCAACTGGGAGCTGTCGATGATGGAGGCCGCCGTCGGCATTTCCGTCTTCCTGGAGGACAAGGCGTCGTACGACAGGGCCATGGCGAAGTTCCGCACGCGCACGGCCGCCTACGTCTACCTGGCCTCCGACGGCGACCTGCCGAGGACAGTGCCGAGCCAGAGCCTCGACACCCGGGAGAAGATCGTCAAGTACTGGCAGGGGCAGTCGGCCTTCGTCGACGGGCTCAGCCAGGAGACCTGCCGGGACTTCACACACACCGGGTACGGACTCTCGGCCATCTCGCACGTCGCCGAGACCAGCCGGATCCAGGGGCAGGACCTCTACGGCACCGACGTGGGCGAGCGGCTGCGGCACGGGCTCGGCTTCCACGCCAAGTACCAGCTCGGCGCCGCCGCTCCGGGCTGGCTGTGCGGCGGCTCCCTGAAGCCCGGGCTCGGGCCGGTCCCCGAGGTGGGCCACAACGCCCTGGCCAACCGTCTCGGACACGCCATGACCAACACCGAGACGCTGACCCTGCGCGGCCGCCCCGCCGGCAGCGACAACCTCTTCGTCGCCTGGGAGACCCTCACCCACGGAGACAACCCCGCGTGAGGCCCCGACCGGCCGGGCGCGTCAGAGTTCCGTCAAAGGCGGCCCCACTGCCGCGCCCGGAACCCATATGTCGTGATTGCTGGCCGTAAGGTCGACGCTGCGCAGTCGGCAGACCGGAAGACAATGAGGCCATGGGACGCGGCAAACTTCGGATCTACCTCGGTGCGGCACCGGGCGTCGGCAAGACGTACGCGATGCTGTCCGAGGCGCACCGCCGCGTCGAGCGGGGCACGGACTGCGTGGTGGCCCACGTCGAGCACCACGACCGCCCCCGCACCGAGGTGATGCTGCACGGCCTGGAGCAGGTGCCGCGCAGGCGGCTGGAGCACCGCGGCGGCGTCTTCCACGAGATGGACCTCGACGCCGTCCTCGCCCGCCGCCCCCAGGTCGCCCTGGTCGACGAACTCGCCCACACCAACATCCCCGGCTCCCGCCACGCCAAGCGCTGGCAGGACGTGGAGGAACTGCTGGCGGCCGGTGTCGACGTGATCTCGACCGTCGACATCCAGCACCTGGAGTCACTGGGCGATGTCGTCGAGTCGATCACCGGGGTGCGGCAGCAGGAGACCGTGCCGGACGAGGTGGTGCGGCGGGCCGACCAGGTCGAGCTGGTCGACATGTCGCCCGAGGCGCTGCGGCGGCGGATGGCGCACGGCAACATCTACCAACCCGACAAGGTCGACGCGGCCCTGTCGAACTACTTCCGCCCCGGCAACCTGACCGCCCTGCGCGAGCTGGCGCTGCTGTGGGTGGCCGACCGGGTCGACGCCTACCTCACCCAGTACCGCAGCGATCACCGGGTGTCGAGGATCTGGGGCTCGCGCGAACGGATCGTGGTCGGACTGACCGGCGGCCCCGAGGGCCGTACGTTGATCCGCCGGGCCGCTCGGCTGGCCGATAAGGGCGCAGGCGGTGAGGTGCTGGCCGTCTACATAGCCCGCAGCGACGGTCTGACCTCGGCCTCGCCGAAGGAACTGGCGTTGCAGCGGACCCTCGTCGAAGACCTCGGCGGAACGTTCCATCATGTGGTCGGCGACGACATACCGGCCGCGCTGCTCGCCTTCGCCCGCGGTGTGAACGCCACCCAGATCGTGCTGGGCTCCTCGCGCCGCAGGAGTTGGCAGTACGTCTTCGGGCCCGGCGTCGGCGCCACGGTCGCCCGGGAGTCCGGGTCCGACCTCGACGTGCACATCGTCACCCACGACGAGGTCGCCAAGGGCCGCGGACTGCCCGTGGCCCGGGGTGCGCGCCTCGGGCGGTCCCGGCGGGTGTGGGGCTGGATCGCCGGGGTCGCCGGCCCGCCGGTTCTGGCGGCGCTGCTCAACGCCGTCGACCTCGGCCTCGCCAACGACATGCTGCTGTTCCTGGCGCTGACCGTGGCGGCGGCCCTGCTCGGCGGGCTGATGCCGGCGCTGGCCTCGGCGGCGGTGGGCTCCCTGCTGCTGAACTACTTCTACTCACCGCCCTTGCACCGGTGGACCATCGCCGACCCGAAGAACATCGTCGCCATCGTGATCTTCGTGGCCGTCGGCGTGGCGGTGGCCTCCGTGGTCGACCTCGCCGCCCGCCGCACCCACCAGGCCGCCCGGCTGCGGGCCGAGTCCGAGATCCTCTCCTTCCTCGCGGGCAACGTGCTGCGCGGCGAGACCGGCCTGGAGGACCTGCTGGAACGGGTCCGGGAGACCTTCGGCATGGAGTCGGCGGCCCTGCTGGAGAGGTCGAGCGACGTCGAGCCGTGGACCTGCGCCGGCCGCGTCGGGCGGGGACGTCCCGTCGAGCGGCCCGACGAGGCGGATGTGGACATGCCGGTCGGGGACCACATGGCGCTCGCGCTGGCCGGCCGCGTCCTGCCCGCCGAGGACCGCCGCGTGCTGGCAGCCTTCGCCGCCCAGGCCGCCGTCGTCCTGGACCGCCGCCGGCTCCAGGAGGAGGCCGACCGGGCCCGCACCCTCGCCGAGGGCAACCGCATCCGTACGGCGCTGCTCGCCGCCGTCAGCCACGACCTGCGCACCCCGCTCGCCGGGATCAAGGCGGCGGTGACCTCCCTGCGCTCCGAGGACGTCGAGTGGTCCGAGGAGGACCGGGCGGAGCTGCTGGAAGGCATCGAGGAGGGCGCCGACCGCCTCGACCACCTAGTCGGCAACCTGCTCGACATGTCCCGGCTCCAGACCGGCACGGTCACCCCGCTGATCCGCGAGATCGACCTCGACGAGGTGGTGCCGATGGCGCTCGGCGGCGTACCCGAGGGCAGTGTCGACCTGGACGTCCCCGAGACCCTGCCCATGGTCGGCGTGGACCCCGGGCTGCTGGAGCGGGCCATGGCCAACCTCGTCGAGAACGCCGTCAAGTACAGTCCGCCCCGCACGCCCGTGCTGGTCGCCGCCAGCGCGCTCGCCGACCGGGTCGAGGTACGGGTGGCCGACCGGGGGCCGGGCCTCCCCGACGAGGCCAAGGACCGCATCTTCGAGCCCTTCCAGCGCTACGGCGACGCCCCGCGCGGCGCCGGCGTGGGACTGGGGCTCGCGGTGGCGCGCGGCTTCGCCGAGGCCATGGGCGGCACGCTCGACGCCGAGGACACCCCGGGCGGCGGGCTCACCATGGTCCTCACCCTCCGCGCGGCGGGACCGCGCCCGGAGCTTGACCACGTGGCGGAACACACAGCCGAACCGGAAAGGCAGGCCTCATGACCCGTGTGCTGGTGGTCGACGACGAGCCGCAGATCGTGCGCGCCCTCGTGATCAACCTCAGGGCACGCACGTACGAGGTCGACGCGGCCCACGACGGCGCCACCGCCCTCCGGCTCGCCGCCGCCCGCCACCCCGACGTGGTCGTCCTCGACCTCGGCCTGCCCGACATGGACGGCGTCGAGGTGATCAGGGGCCTGCGCGGCTGGACCCGGGTGCCGATCCTGGTGCTGTCGGCCCGGCACTCCTCCGACGAGAAGGTCCAGGCGCTGGACGCGGGCGCCGACGACTACGTCACCAAGCCCTTCGGCATGGACGAACTGCTGGCCCGGCTGCGGGCCGCCGTGCGCAGGGCCGAGCCGGCCGGGGGCGGTGAGGACGACGTGATCGTGGACACCGGCGAGTTCACCGTCGACCTGGCCGCGAAGAAGGTCAACCGCGCAGGGAAGGACGTACGGCTGACCCCCACGGAATGGCACCTGCTGGAGGTCCTCGTCCGCAACAGCGGCCGACTGGTCGGGCAGAAGCAGTTGCTCCAGGAGGTGTGGGGGCCTTCGTACGGGACGGAGACCAACTATCTGCGCGTGTACATGGCGCAGCTGCGGCGGAAGCTGGAGGCGGATCCCTCGCATCCGAAGCACTTCATCACGGAGCCGGGGATGGGCTACCGGTTCGAGAAGTGAGGTCCTCGCCCGGGGCTACGTGGCTGTCAGCACGCCCCGGTAGGCTCTAGACATGAGTGCTGTTCCTCGTTCGCAGAAGCAGGCGGGCCGGTTCCGGCGCATGCTCGACCGGCTCTCCTCGTCGCAGGAGGACCTGGAGTCCGAGGAGCTGCGCGAGGACGCCGAGACCGCGGGCTGTATCCGGATCGGAGACTGCCAGGACCGGCAGATAGTGACGGTTACTGGTACCTTGCGCACGGTCACCCTGCGGCCGCGCGCCGGAGTCCCGGCCCTGGAAGCCGAGCTGTTCGACGGCTCCGCGGCGCTGGACGTGGTGTGGCTCGGCAGGCGCTCGATCGTGGGCATAGAGCCGGGGCGCAAGCTGATCGCATCGGGCCGGATCTCCATGAGCCGGGGCCGCCGGGTGCTGTTCAATCCCAAGTACGAACTGAGACCCCTCGGACGGGAGTAGCCGGTGACGTCGCTCGACAAGCCGACCGAAGAGACATCTGCGGACGACGCCCGGGCGGTGACCGAGGCCGCCCTGTTCGAAGCGTTCGGCGGCGTGCGGGGCATGGTCGAGACGGTGCTGCCCGGCCTGCTGTTCGTCACCATCTACACGATCAACAAGGACCTGCACCTGTCGGCGATCGCGGCGCTGGCCGTGTCGCTGGTGCTGGTCGTGGTCCGGCTGGTGATGAAGGACACCGTCAAGCACGCCTTCAGCGGTGTCTTCGGCGTGGCCTTCGGTGTCGTCTTCGCGATGATGACCGGCAACGCCAAGGACTTCTACCTGCCCGGCATGCTCTACACGCTGGGCCTGGGACTCGCCTACATCATCACCACCCTGTGCGGTGTCCCGCTGATCGGGCTGATCCTCGGCCCGGTCTTCAAGGAGAACCTCTCCTGGCGCACGCGGAACCCCGGCCGCAAGAAGGCGTACGCGAAGGCCAGTTACGCGTGGGGTGCGATCCTGCTCGCCAAGTGCGCGATCCTCTTCCCGCTGTACTGGTGGGCCGACACCACACAGCTGGGCTGGGTCCTGGTCGCCCTGAAGATCCCGCCGTTCCTGCTCGCCGTATGGCTGACGTGGGTCTTCCTGGCGAAGGCGCCCGCGCCCATCGACGTGTTCGCGGAGATGGAGGCGGAGGAGAAGGCCGCGGAGGAGAGGGAGCGGGAGGCTGCTGCTCGGTCCGCCGAGCAGTGAACCTCCAGAGCTGAAAGAACCTCAGAGCTGAAAGGCTCCAGAGCTGAAAGAACCTCCAGAGTTAAGGAAGGGGCGTCCCGGAAACCCGGGGCGCCCCTTCCTGCTCGCTCACCGAAGGGCCCAGCTCAGCTCGCCGCGCTGTCCCGGCGTACCGACAGCAGGTCCTCCAGCTGCTCCTCACGGGCCTGTGCGGCCACGAAGAGGAGTTCGTCGCCCGCCTCCAGGGAGTCCTCCCGGGAGGGTGTCAGGACGCGGGTGCCGCGGATGATCGTGACCAGGGACGTGTCCTCGGGCCACTCGACGTCGCCGACCTGCGTGCCGGCCAGGGCCGACTCCTCCGGCAGGGTCAGCTCGACCAGGTTGGCGTCGCCGTGGCTGAAGCGGAGCAGGCGGACCAGGTCGCCCACGCTCACCGCCTCCTCGACCAGGGCCGACATCAGACGCGGCGTGGAGACGGCGACGTCCACGCCCCAGGCCTCGTTGAACAGCCACTCGTTCTTCGGGTTGTTCACCCGGGCGACCACCCGCGGGACGCCGTACTCCGTCTTGGCGAGGAGCGAGACGACCAGGTTCACCTTGTCGTCGCCGGTCGCGGCGATGACGACGTTGCAGCGCTGGAGCGCCGCCTCGTCCAGGGACGTGATCTCGCAGGCGTCGGCCAGCAGCCACTCGGCCTGCGGGACGCGTTCGACCGAGATGGCGGTCGGTGCCTTGTCGATCAGCAGGACCTCGTGGCCGTTCTCCAGCAGTTCGCCCGCGATCGAGCGGCCGACCGCGCCGGCTCCGGCAATGGCGACCCTCATCAGTGACCGACCTCCTCTTCGGGGCCCTTGGCGAACGCCGCCTCGACCTTGTCGATCTCGTCGGTGCGCATCATCACATGCACCAGGTCGCCCTCCTGGAGCACCGTCTGCGAGGTGGGCAGGACCGCCTCGCCGAGCCGGGTCAGGAACGCCACGCGCACGCCCGTCTCCTCCTGGATCCGGCTGATCTTGTGGCCGACCCAGGCGGTGGAGGTGTGCACCTCGGCGAGCTGGACGCCCCCGGTGGGGTCGCGCCACAGCGGCTCGGCGCCCGAGGGGAGCAGGCGGCGCAGCATCTGGTCGGCCGTCCAGCGGACGGTCGCGACGGTGGGGATGCCCAGGCGCTGGTAGACCTCGGCCCGCCGCGGGTCGTAGATGCGGGCGGCGACGTTCTCGATGCCGAACATCTCGCGGGCCACGCGCGCGGCGATGATGTTGGAGTTGTCACCGCTGGAGACGGCGGCGAAGGCGCCGGCCTCCTCGATGCCCGCCTCGCGCAGGGTGTCCTGGTCGAAACCGACCCCGGTGACCCGGCGGCCGCCGAAGGAGGAGCCCAGGCGGCGGAAGGCGGTGGGGTCCTGGTCGACCACGGCGACCGTGTGGCCCTGTTGCTCCAGGTTCTGCGCCAGGGCGGAGCCCACCCTTCCGCAACCCATGATCACAATATGCATCGCGTCACACCGTGCTTCCTACGGGCCCTCTGACCATCAACATTGTCCTGCTCATGTCTCTCTTTCGGCTCGCCAGGCACCACGTCGCGGCCTGAGTGCGGGCCGCCAGGCAACATCATGCCGGTGGAATCACGTCATGATGCCTTCCGGGGCCGGTGCCGCGTTCGACTGCCCGACTCCAACGTATCGGCAAAGTCGAGAGGGTTGCCGAGGGCCCTGCCGGCCCTCGGCGGGGGAGGAAGCCGACATGAGCAGCGAGATCGACGTCCTGGTCCTGGGCGGCGCGGGCGTGGACACGATCGTGCACGTGCCCGAGCTGCCCGTGCCGTTCGCCGACAGCCACATGATCCGGCCCGGGATCGTGACGCGCGCGGGCCAGAGTGGTGACTTCGTCGCGCTGGCCGCGAGCGCGCTGGGGCTGCGCACGCACCACGTCGACATGCTGGGCGACGACCCCGAGGGCGACCTGGTCCGCGCCCTGCACCGCGACCGCGGCATCGCGCTCACCGCCGTGCCCCAGCCGCTAGGCACCAAGCGCGCGGTCAACCTCGTCGGCCCCGACGGCGGACGGCTGTCCCTGTACGACGCCACCCGCTCGGCGGAGACGGACCGGCTGCCCGAGGCCACGCTGCGGAAGCTGGCCGCGGCCAGCCGGCACGCCCATGTCGTCATCACGCAGCCGTGCGCCCACGCGCTGCCCCTCCTGCGCGAGGCGGGCCTCACGATCTCCACCGACCTGCACGACTGGGACGGGTCCAACCCCTACCACGAGCCCTTCGCCCACCAGGCCGACCTGGTCTTCCTGTCCAGCACGGCACTGGCCGACCCGGAGCGGACCATGCGGCGGATCACCGAACGGGGCCGCGCCCGGGCCGTCGTCGCCACCGCCGGGGCGCACGGGGCGTACCTGCTGACCGACGGCGAGCTGACCCACGTACCCGCCGCCACGCCCCCGGCACCGGTCGTCGACTCCAACGGCGCGGGCGACGCCTTCGCCGCCGCGTTCCTCCACGCCTGGCTGAACGGCGCCCCGCCCCGCCACTGCGCCCTGCACGGCGCGGTGGCCGGGGCGTACGCCTGCACGGTCCCGTCGACCCGGACGGACAGCATCGGGCGGGAGGCGCTGCTTGCCGGGGTGGCGGAGCTGGAGCGGGCCAGGGTCAGCGGCGGACAGTGCGACGGAAGCCCGTGACGTCTGCCCCGCGGCCACGGCTCGTGTCTCTAGTGCCCCGGCAGGCAACGTTCGCCCCGTCGCGACGCCCGCTCGCCGCACCGGCCGAAAGCCCGAGTGCATCCAGTACGAGGGCTTCCGGCCGGCACTCCCCCAAGCTCTTCGAGCAGGGGGTACCCCCAGAGCACGCACCGGGCGCCGCTCCTTGACGGGCGAACGTTGCGTTCCGGGGCACTAGCGCGTCCCCGGCGACACGTCCTTGCGGCGGCTGATGCTCCGCAAACTCGCCACGGTGAGGATTCCGAGGACGAACAGTGTGGCTGCGGCGCCGATCAGTTCTGCGGTCGGGTGCATGGGGCCTCCAGGGGCGGCGACAGCCGGGGACGGACGGGGCTCAGTCATATAGGCATGGGAACCGGGTGACCTGCGCAATCCGCAGCCGCAGCAGCCCCTGAATTCACTCGGAGAGCAGACGGAGCGCCGATGGGGGGTGGCGGGTGGGCGAGCCCGCAATCGAACGCTTACGATCCTCTGTTGTGTCCAAACTGACCGACGTGCCCAAACGGATCCTGATCGGGCGCGCACTGCGCAGTGACCGGCTGGGGGAAACACTCCTGCCGAAGCGCATCGCACTACCCGTCTTCGCCTCCGACCCCCTGTCCTCCGTCGCGTACGCGCCGGGGGAGGTGCTGCTGGTCCTGTCGATCGCGGGTGTGACGGCGTACCACTTCAGTCCGTGGATCGCCGTCGCGGTCGTCGTGCTGATGTTCACCGTGGTGGCCTCCTACCGGCAGAACGTGCACGCCTACCCCAGCGGCGGCGGCGACTACGAGGTGGCGAACACCAACCTCGGCCCCAAGGCGGGCCTGACGGTCGCGAGCGCGCTGCTCGTCGACTACGTCCTCACCGTCGCCGTGTCGATCTCCTCCGGCATCGAGAACCTGGGCTCCGCGATCCCGTTCGTGGTCGAGCACAAGGTGCTCTGCGCGATCGGCGTGATCGTGCTGCTCACGCTGATGAACCTGCGCGGCGTGAAGGAGTCGGGCTCGCTCTTCGCGATCCCGACGTACGTCTTCGTCGCGGGCGTCTTCACCATGATCGCCTGGGGCGCCTTCCGCGGACTGGTCCTGGACGACACCATGCGGGCACCGACGGCGGACTACGTCATCAAACCCGAGCACCAGGGCCTGGCAGGCTTCGCACTGGTCTTCCTGCTGCTGCGCGCCTTCTCCTCCGGCTGCGCCGCGCTCACCGGCGTCGAGGCGATCTCCAACGGGGTCCCGGCCTTCCGCAAGCCCAAGTCCAAGAACGCCGCGAACACGCTCGCGTTGATGGGCCTGCTGGCCGTCACCATGTTCTGCGGCATCATCGCGCTGGCCGCCGCGACCGACGTCCGCATGGCCGAGAACCCGGCCAAGGACCTCGTCCACAACGGCGTTCCGCTCGGCCCGGACTATGTGCAGCACCCGGTGATCGCACAGGTCGCCGAGGCCGTCTTCGGCGCGGACAGCATCCTGTTCATCGTGCTGGCCGCAGCCACCGCGCTGGTGCTGTTCCTCGCCGCGAACACCGCCTACAACGGCTTCCCGCTGCTCGGCTCGATCCTCGCCCAGGACCGCTACCTGCCGCGCCAGCTGCACACCCGCGGCGACCGCCTCGCCTTCTCCAACGGCATCGTGCTGCTCGCCGGCGCCGCCGGACTGCTGGTGTGGATCTACAGCGCCGACTCCACCCGCCTGATCCAGCTCTACATCGTCGGCGTGTTCGTGTCCTTCACGCTCAGCCAGACCGGCATGGTCCGGCACTGGAACCGCCACCTGGCCACCGAGCAGGACAAGGCCAAGCGCCGCCACATGGTCCGCTCGCGCGCCATCAACGCCTTCGGCGCCTTCTTCACCGGCCTGGTGCTGGTGGTCGTCCTCGTCACCAAGTTCACGCACGGCGCATGGGTCGCCCTGCTCGGCATGGTGATCTTCTACGCGACGATGACGGCCATCCGTAAGCACTACGACCGGGTCGCCGAGGAGATCGCCGCCCCTGAGGGCCCGAGCGACGACAGCGTACGGCCCTCCCGCGTCCACTCCGTCGTCCTGATCTCCAAGATCCACCGCCCCGCGCTGCGTGCCCTGGCCTATGCCAAGCTGATGCGCTCGGACACCCTGGAGGCGGTGAGCGTCAACGTCGACCCGGCGGAGACCAAGGCGCTGCGCGACGAGTGGGAGCGGCGCGGCATCGACGTACCGCTGAAGGTCCTGGACTCGCCCTACCGCGAGATCACGCGGCCGATCATCGAGTACGTCAAGGGACTGCGCAAGGAGTCGCCGCGGGACGCGGTGTCCGTGATCATCCCCGAGTACGTCGTCGGCCACTGGTACGAGCATCTGCTGCACAACCAGAGCGCTCTGCGGCTGAAGGGCCGGCTGCTGTTCACGCCGGGGATCATGGTGACCTCGGTGCCCTACCAGCTCCAGTCCTCCGAGGCGGCCAAGCGGCGGGCCCGCAGGCAGCAGGAGTGGAACGCGCCGGGTTCGGTGCGGCGGGGGCCGGCGCAGGAGCGGCCGAGGGAGTCCTCGGACCCGAAGGCCTGAGGGCGGTCGGCTGCTCGTGTCGAAACGGGCGTGAATCGGCCGGGCGGCACCCACGTAGACTGGTGGGCTGTTGTCCGGCCGATTTTCTTCGGCCCTTTCCCCTCACGTTTTTGGAGTCACCCCACCATGCAGGCAGAACCGAGGAAGTCGCTGGTGGGGGAGGAGTACGAGGTCGAGATCGGCCCCGTCGCCCACGGCGGCCACTGCATCGCACGCACGTCCGAGGGTCAGGTGCTGTTCGTCCGGCACGCGCTGCCCGGTGAGCGGGTCGTGGCGCGGGTGACGGAGGGCGAGCAGGGCGCCCGGTTCCTGCGTGCGGACGCGGTGAAGGTCCTGGACGCCTCCAAGGACCGGATCGACGTCCCCTGCCCGTTCGCCGGCCCCGGCCGCTGCGGCGGCTGCGACTGGCAGCACGCCAAGCCGGGCGCGCAGCGGCGCCTGAAGGCCGACGTCATCGCCGAACAGCTCCAGCACCTCGCCGGGCTCACCCCGGAGGAGGCCGGGTGGGACGGCACGGTCGTGCCCGCCGAGGGCGACAAGGTACCCGCGGGCCAGGTCCCGTCCTGGCGCACCCGCGTCCAGTACGCCGTCACGGCCGACGGCCGCGCGGGTCTGCGCCGGCACCGCTCCCACGAGGTGGAGCCGATCGACCACTGCATGATCGCCGCGGAGGGCGTCAGCGAGCTGGGCATCGAGAAGCGGGTCTGGACCGGCATGGACTCCGTCGAGGCGATCGCGGCGACGGGTTCGCAGGACCGCCAGGTGATCCTCACGCCGAAGCCGGGCGCGCGCCTCCCGCTGGTCGAACTCGACCACCCGGTCTCGGTGCTGCGCGTGGACGAGCGTTCCGGCGGCGTCCACCGCGTCCACGGCCGCCCCTTCGTCCGCGAGCGCGCGGACGGCCGGACGTACCGGGTCGGAGGCGGCGGCTTCTGGCAGGTCCACCCCAAGGCGGCGGACACCCTGGTGACGGCCGTCATGCAGGGCCTCCTGCCACGCAAGGGGGACATGGCCCTCGACCTCTACTGCGGCGTCGGCCTCTTCGCGGGCGCCCTCGCCGACCGCGTCGGCGAACAGGGCGCGGTCCTCGGCATCGAGTCCGGCAAGCGGGCGGTGGAGGACGCGCGGCACAACCTCGCCGAGTTCGACCGCGTGCGTATCGAACAGGGCAAGGTCGAGAGCGTGTTGCCGCGCACGGGGATCACGGAGGTCGACCTGATCGTCCTGGACCCGCCGCGGGCCGGGGCGGGCCGGAAGACGGTGGAGCATCTGTCGTCCCTGGGGGCGCGGCGGATCGCGTATGTGGCTTGTGATCCGGCGGCGCTGGCGCGGGACTTGGGGTACTTCCGGGATGGGGGGTATCGGGTGCGGACGCTTCGGGCGTTCGATCTGTTTCCGATGACGTCGCACGTGGAGTGTGTTGCGATCCTGGAGCCAGCTGACAAGGGTGTCTGACCTGCGGTTTTGTGGCCAGGGTAGAGCGCTGGACCTGTTTCTCTCCGTACAGCGGTTCGAGCGGACGGTGTTCCTCGCAACCTTCCTGACCTGCGCACTCATGAGGGAGGCGCTGCATCGGAGGGCGCCGTCAAGGTCTCGTCCGGAGATTCTCGACGCTCGCATGACGCTCGAAGCGTGAATCTCAACCTGCCGGACCTCTCCGGCCCGGGCCGCGCGGACCGGTTCCATCGGCACGGGCAGGGACTCTGGTACGTGCGTCCCGCTTCGCCTCCCCGGCGGCGGTGCGAGTTGCCATCTCGGCCTCACGCTTCTTGGAGCCGAGAGCGCGGTGCGTACGGGCCGCAGAATCCGGCGGCGTGGTCTGAAGCCGAGTGGCTGTTATCACCTCGCCGTCTTGATACCAGTCCGGTATCATGCCTGCATGGCGATGACACTCCGACTCCCCGACGACCTTGACGCGAAGCTCACCGAGCGGGCTCGTCGGGAGGGCCGCAGCAAGCAGGAACTTGCCATTGAGGCCATCCGTGACGCCCAGAACCGGGCCGAGCTGAAGGTCGATGACGTTCTGGCCGAACTCATGGACAGCGATGCGGAGATCCTGGACTACCTGAAGTGACGGACGTGCGCTACATCCAGATCGACGAGATCCTGGCCATCGCCCGCACGGTCAACGGTACCGAGCACAGCGTGCGTGACATGGGACTTTTGGTGTCAGCGATCGAACGGCCCCGGACGAACGTGTTCGGAGCCGAGCTGTATCCCACGCTGCACGAGAAGGCTGCGGCATTGCTGCACTCCGTCGCCCGCAATCACGCGCTGATCGACGGCAACAAGCCCACCGCCTGGCTCGCCATGCGCGTCTTCCTGCGGTTCAACGGCGTGAGCGCCAGTACCGTCCCGCCGCCCGTCTCCGTTGCCGGCCCGTTCGTCGAGGAAGTCGCACAGGACGACATCGATGTGCCGGCCATTGCCAAGCGCCTGTCGGCCTGGTTCCCCGTTTCCTGACGTTCGACGGCGTGAGATACAGGACGGAACAAGGTTCCGTGAGCGGTGCTGGCTCCTGGCAGTCGGCCGATCGTGCTGGCCTCGTCCTGTGGGGGCGTCCGTTCAGCGGATTGAGCCTTCGCCAACTTGAAGTCGCAGGTCAAAGGGCTGTGACCAGTTCTCGGGATGCTCACGCTGGTCGTCGGCGGCTGTCTGCGGAGTAGATGGTTTGTCAGCGGTTGACTTCGAGGTTCGCCAGACCGAGAAAGGCGCGCTCGATGTGCTACCGCGCGATCCGAGATGCCGCGGTCTCGTCGCCGGGACCGGCACCCTGACGGCAGGGCCCGTGGGGATCAGCGGCAGAAACCGCACAGGCAAATAGAGCCCCCCCGTCATCTTCTTCGCGGTCCTGCAAGAGGGCTGCTGGCCTCCGGGCCCGGCATGACTGTTGCCCCCTGTCGATCGGATGACCCTGGGGGGTGGTGTCACCGGGCCCGAGGGGTGCCGTCGGAGACGCTGATCAGAGGTCCGGCCACCGCCCGGCCCAGCGCAATGCCGGGCAGCTCGCGGGCGGCAGGTCTGCATAACGTGGGTGCGCGCGAACGGCCCCACCGCCGAGGCCGGCACAGCATCGACGCATAGGGGGGCACGGTGATCGACATCGACGAGACGGGCGTCTTTCTCGGCCTGGACGTCGGCAAGAGCAACCATCACGGCCACGGACTCACCCCGGCCGGGAAGAAAGTCTTCGACAAGGCCCTGCCGAACGGCGAACCCCAACTGCGGGCCGTCTTCGACAAACTCAAGGCCAAGTTCGGCACCGTCCTGGTGGTCGTAGACCAGCCCGCCTCCATCGGCGCCCTGCCGCCCCCCGTTCCTTGGTCTTCGTCCTCGTTCACCAGTTCCCGTAGTCCTCCACGTAGGTGGCGATCAGCTCGAGCAGGGCTTCGGCCCGGTGCCGGTCCTCGCGTTGCTCGCGCAGGGCCTTGTCGGCGCCCTGGAGGCGGGCCAGGGCGGCCGGTTCACCGTCGACCAGGTCGTCGACCACCGGCGTGGTGACCAGGTCCAGGCATTCGGTGAGCAGGCGGCGGGTGGCCGGGACGGGGGGAGCAGGGTCGGGGGCGGCGAAGCTGGTGGTCAGGTAGCGCGCGGGGTCGGTGAGGCTCCAGCCGACGACGGTTCCGTGCTGGACGAGGAGCGCCACGTCGGGGGCGATGCCGAGGCCGGCTTCCAGCGGTTCGTCGAGGACGTCGAGGTCGCGTAGGCAGGTGAGCACGGTGTCCTCGGGGGCGCGGCACAGCACCGTGCACATCTCATGCCGGAAGTCCCGGACCTCGTCCGCGCGGAGCCCGCCCCGGCGTACGGCGGGCATGACGGGAAGGCGGGTGGAGGTCTCGGCGGCGGCGTACACGTACGGCAGCTGGAGTTCGGCCCCGACCAGCTTCCGGCTGTCCGGGGCGAACCGGAAGACGTCCGGCGTGTCCCACAGCCAGTGCTGGCTGCCGAAGGTGTCCGCGAGCAACCGCTCACGCTCGCTCACGTCCGCGTACCGCGCGAGATCCACGGAGTCGCCGGTGAAGCGGGGAGTGATGTGCAGCGGATCGTCCGTCACTGTTGCGCGCCAGTCGCCGTCAAACGACAGTTTCGTGGTCATTCCTGCCTCATCTGATCTGCACTCCTGGGGCCAGGTTGCCGAACTCCTCGTTCCCTTCCCACCAGGTGGCGTTGCTCATCGGCCGGTCTCCATCACGATGTACGTCCGATAATGGGTCGGAGTGAGTACGCCGATCTGTCCGACCCGGTCACGACCCTCTCACCGCCCCATCTCGGGTTGTCGATCGACTTTGTAGGCGCCGTTCTTCCCGCTGTTCTCGAATGGCTTGGGGATGGACGGCACCATGACCGGATTGAGCGCGAGTGTGAGGCCAGGGGGTCTGGAAGCCGTGTAGCGGCCGGTCTCGGGGTCGTAATGGCGGAAGAGTCGCAGTGGAGGCTGGATTCGACCCAGAGCGTGCTGCGGGTGTGCCAGGACGAACCGAGCTGAAACGCGCCGCTCACCAGTCGCTTTGCTTGCTGGGGCGTTAGTTGACGTCTTTCCTGTGGCGCAGCACGTGGAATATGTGGCAATCCTTGAGCCTGCCGGAAGAGCCTCTGACGCCTGCCTACTATTGGAACAGGAGGCGGTCGCGTACCGAAAGGTGGGGTGTCACCTGAATCTCCATGGTTCCCGTGCACTCGCCCGTGTGGAAATCGATGGAAATTTGCTTTGTGGATTGACCTGAGGTGAATGAAAGGCGAGTTGCAGATTCACGGAAGAAATCCAGCATCTCGATTCCCTGCTCGTTCATCCAGCGGATCCTCACCGACCTCGCCAATGCATCGTAGGAAAAAATGAGAGATTGCCCCGAATTGTCCTGCACGGTGAGAATCCGTGCGCCACTCTCGTCCGAATCCGGCCATTCTCCGATGGCCTCGTAGATCTCTTCGTCGTCGGGGATGAGGAACTCTCGGTACACGTCCGCCTTCACTTTCCACTGTACGGCGGCCAGTGGTCCAGGCTGCCGTGAATGCTTACATTCGGGCCACTGCCGCGGAAGATGACTGTGGAGAGTCTATGCCCGCCGTCCGGCAGGATCTGCCAGGTGCTCTCGACACCAAGTGCTCCGTGCGGGCCGTAGAGGACCGATTCGGTCACGCCGAATTCACCGCTTCCGCCGGGCCACTCCTTGTTGAATGTACGCCCGAACGGCTGTTGGGAGCTGTGTGCCAGATGATCGGTGACGTATTGCCGCATCTCTGGCGTGTCCGGTATGCCGATCCGGTGGAGTTGCAGTTCGTTCTGGAGCGCCCTCGGTGAGTTGTGCGAGTCTGGCTTGATGTCCTTGTTGAAAAGGTAGTCGAGCTTTCGGGGATCGATCTCCGCGTTTCCCGCCCGATCTTGATAGGGAGAAAGGCCCAGTGGGTCCGACCAGGTGTGTGGATTGTGGACGTAGGCGGCCGGGTTGGGCGCGGGAGCGAGTCCGAGCGGATCCGGGGTGAGATAGCGGGCCGTGGCGGGGTCGTAGTGCCGGAAGAGGTTGTAGTGGAATCCGGTTTCGGGGTCGTGATACTGGCCGGGAAAGCGGAGGGGGGTGTAGGCGGTGCTGCTCCGGTTCCAGGCGGTGGTGCCCCAGAGGGTGGACCGGGTGTGCCAGGCGATGTCCCCGTTCTCGGCGACCAGTTCGGTCGGAGTGCCGACGAGGTCCGTGACGATGGCGAAGAAGCGGCGGTCGATCTCCCGCTGACCCGCGTCGCGGGAGAGGATGCGTTCGGTCTGGGTGAGGGGAATCGAGCCGCGATGGTCCCAGGTGAGTGCGACGATGTCCGGCACGTCGTGGGAGACGGTCGTCTGTTCGCACAGGACCATGCCGTCCCAGGTGAAACGGGTTTCCTCCAGGACGGACTCACTGTCGTCCGCGAGAAGCTGCTTGGCGATGCGGCGGCCGAGTGGGTCGTAACGGTACTTCCAGAGGGCGCCGTCCGGCGTGACGACCGAGGTGAGGCGGCTCTCGGAGTCCCATGAGTAACGCCAGGTCTGCGTCTTGCGGGACAGACGGGTCCGCTGTTTGAGGACTACGCGCCCGAGACGGTCGTGCTCGAAGCGGCTGTCGCCGGCACGGGTGATCGTCGTGCCAGTGTACGTGCGAGGGCCGGTTGCCTCGTGGCCCGGATGGGTTGAGGGCCAGGAGGCTTCGGTCTGATTGCCGACGACGTCGTAGGCGTAGCGTTCGGTCCACCCGTGGGCGTTGACGGTGGTGACACGGCCGACGTTATCGAGTTCGAACGACCGCGTGCCGGACAACTGATCGGTCACGGAGGTGAGGTGACCGTCGGCACGGTAGGTGTACGTACGGCTGTTCAGGGTCTGTCCACCGGCCGTGAAGTGCTGGGCGGAAAGCCTGCCGACTTCGTCCCGGACGGATGACAGAGTCATTGTGTCGCCGTAGGAACGGGACACTTCACGGTCTGCGGCGTCATGGGTGAAGCCGACCTGATGGCCGCTCACGGCCATCAGGTCGAGGCGGCCTGCCACGTCATAGGTATACGTGGTGACATGGCCGGTCGGGGTCACCCGTCGAGTCCGGCGGCCGAGTGCGTCGTACATGTAGGTGACGGCGCGGCCGTCGACGAGTTCGGTCTTGAGTAGGCCGCGTCGGTCGTACTGGCGGATCAGGTCGCAGTTCGGGCCGGATGCCTGCAAGAGGCGTCCCGACGCGTCGTACGCGTAGGTGGTGGTCCTGCCTCCGGCGTCCTTCCTGATCATGCGGCCGAGCTGGTCGTGCTCCAGGGAAAGGACACTGCCGAGGGCGTCGGTCCGGGAAACCAATTGCCCTGCGGCATCGAGACGGTAGCTGAGGGTTCTGCCGTCGAAGTCGGTTTCCGATACAAGGCGGCTCGCCGGGTCGTACTCATAGCTCCAGGTGAGGCCCTGGGGGTTGGTTACCCGGGTCAGGCGCAGGTCGGTGTCGTGCTCGAAGTCGTAGCGGGATCCGTCCGGTTGGATGCGGGCAGCGAGGAGATCGAAGTGGGTGTACTCGAAATGGGTCACTCCTCCGGCCGGGTCGGTGTGGGTGAGGCAGTTGCCTTCGCCGTCGTAAGTCCATGACTCAGTGGCGCCGTCCGGGGCGGTTCGGCCAACGAGATTGCCGTCTACGTCCCAGACGAAGCGAGTGACTCCGCCGACCGGGTCGGTGATGTGTATCACTCTGCCGAGGGCGTCGCGTTCCAGTCGGGTGGCTCCGCCGGCCGGGTCGGTGACCTCCGCCGGCAGGCCCGCCGGGTCGCAGACCCTCCGTGTCGTAGCGCCGAGGGCGTCGGTGACGGAGATCAGGCGGCCGTGCTGGTCGTACCCGTAGCGCGTTGTGTGTCCGGCCGACTCGGTGACCGAGGTGCGGTTGCCGCGCTCGTCGTATGCGTAGGTCGTGCGGTGTCCGTCCGGACCGATCACCTCCACCGGCAGGCCGAACGGGCCGCGCACCGTGCGCAGCACGCTCCCGTCGGGCCGAGTGGCGGACACCACTTGGCCCTCTTCGTCGTAGGTGTAGACGGTGCTGCGGCCCAATGGGTCGGTGCGGGTCAGGAGGTTGCCGCGCGCGTCGTAGGTGAACCGGGTGGTGTGGCCCAGCGGGTCGGTGGTGGCGATCACCCGGCAGCGGTGGTCGATGAGGTGGCGGGTGGTGTGTCCGCCGGCGGTGGTGAGTGTGGTGGTGCGGTGGCCGGTTTCTGGGTCGGGTTCGGTGTAGGCCAGGGTGATCTGGACGTGGCCTGCTTCGCCGCCTTCGGCGATGACGCGGTCGCGATCGTCGTAGATGTAGTCGTAGCGGCTGTTGTTGGAGTCGATCCAGGCGATGACGCGGCGGCGGTCGTCGTAGACGAAGGTGGTGGTGGCACCGGAGGGTTTGGTGACGGTGGTGAGGTTGCCGTCCTGATAGCCGTAGCTCATCAGGGGCAGGTCCGCACCGCCCTCGCCCGCGCCGGCCAGGGACAGGGCGGTGACCAGGCCGTCGGCGACGGACAGCTTCACCTGGTGGCCCGCCGAGTGGACCAGGGCCAGCGGCAGGCCGTCCTCGCCGCGGTCGACGGTGATGGTGTGGCCGTTGCGTTCGGTGATGCCCGACAGCCATGCGACGCCGTCGTCCCCCGGTTCGCTGCCGGGCGGGGCGGTGAAGTGGAAGATCAGGCCGCTGTCGGGGTCGGTGACGGTGTAGTCGCCGTCGGCGTCGCGGGCCAGCAGGGTGCGGGCTCTGCCCGATGCCGGGGTGGTGGGCGCGCCGGGGACCGGGTGCGGGTACGGGATCAGGAGCCCGTCGGCGGTGACGTGGATGACGCCGACCGCATCGACCTCCAGTCGTTCGTCGACGGTGGACGTCCAGGAGGGGCCCAGGAAGCGGCCGGCCGTGCAGCCGGACTCGGTGCGGCGGGTGAAGAGCAGCGGCAGGATGCCGGGGATCGTCAGATCGGTCTGGGGCAGGAACATCCGGCCGGAGGCGAGGTCGACGGGGTCGGTGCCGTCGGTGGTGCGCTCGCCGTCGGGGCGGTTGTGGGTGCCGTCGGGGGCGTCGTCGACCAGCTTGCGCGCCCGTGCGGCGTCGGCGGCCTCCTCGGCGATGCGGATGCCCTTCACCGCGGCGCCGCCGCCACCGGTGGCGGCGGTCAGCGCGAGGTCGGGGATCAACCTGCCGAAGCCCTCGGCCGGGTCCTTCATGAAGTCGCTGACCATCTGCTTGCCGGTGCCGACCGGGTCGTTGGCGGCGACGATCAGTCCGGCGGCGAGGCTGTTGAGGGATGTGGCGTACTCGGCCGGGTGCGTGATGTTGTACGGGTCGACGGGGTTGATGCTGCGGACGAAGTTGAGGATGCCGGCCGTGCCCTTGATGATGCCGCCGCCGACGTGGTCGCCCATGATCTGGAACTCCTGGAGCCCGCCGGCCAGTTGCTCGGCGTAGGAGGGCTTCTGCGGGGCCATGTCGCGGGCGGCGCGGACCGCGGTGCGCGCTGTCTCCGCCGCCGAGTTCCGCTGCTTGCGGGCCTCGGCGAGGATGTCCTGGGCCTCCTGCATCAGCTTCTTGCCGGGGTCCTCGAACGTCGCCGCGGGCCTGGGCGGGAGGGAGGCCGGGTCGCGCTTGTCGGCGGGCTGGGCGTTGTAGCGGTCGACGGCGCTGTTGAAGTCGTCGACCTTCTTGCGGTGGGCCTCTGCGGCGTCCTCGGAGGCTTTGACGCCCTCCTTCCACTTGTCGATCGCCGTCTGCGCCTGTGCCTGCGCCCAGGTGATCGTGCCGGCGAACGCGTCGAGCGCGCCGAGCGCCTTCGCGCAGGCGTCGGCGGCGGCGTACCACTTGGGCGGCTGGGTGCTCACCGCGGTGCGCAGCGCTTCGGCCGTCTCGCCCTTGAGCCGGGAGGAGTCCAGGCCCTTGAGACCGTCACCGGCGTCGTCGAAGGCCGTCTGGAAGGCCCGGAGTTTGTCGGCGGTGGCGTTGATCTTGCTTGCGCTGCCGTGGATCAGCTTGGTCTTGTCCTCGGTCTGCCCGAGGTCCATCTCGTCGACCTCGGCGCCCATGCGGTTGGCGACCGAACGGGACTGCTCGCGCACCCAGTCAGCACCGGACTCCCAGCCGACGTCGTTCAGCCGGTCGGCGGTCCAGTTGCCGGCGTCCTCGACCCGGTTGCCGGCCCATTCGACACCGTCCTCGACCGCGTTCTCGACCGAGTCGGGCGTGATGTCACTGATGAAGTCGCCTATACCCACGTCAGTTCCCCCCGGACTCACCCTGCTGCTGCGCCTGCTGCGCCTGCTGGGCGCGTTCCTCAGGCGACGGGCCGAAGGTGTTGTCCAGCGCCTGGTTCCACTGGTCCTCGGAGACCCCCGACGCGTCGATGATCGCCTGCGACCGCCGGCCGCCCTCGCCCTCGGTGAGAACCGTGCGGCCGGTGTCCTTCCAGGTCTGGGTGATGTCCTGACCGGCCTGGTCGAAGGACTCGGCGCTCCAGTCCGGGTTCAGGTAGTCCGGCGTGACGATGTCACCCCAGCCCTGCTGGGCGATCTCCTCCTCGGTGGCGTGCGGGTTGCCGCCCATCACGGAGTTGACGCCCACCTTCAGGGTGCCCTCGACGTACTGGTCGTGCTCCCACTGGGTGCCCGCCGCCAGGCCGAGGCGGTTCGCGAGCGCGCTGGCGTCGCCCACCAGGGCCCGCACGCCCCACTCCCAGCGCTCGCAGAAGTCCTCGAAGTCGACCGAGAGGCCGTGGTGCCCGGCCTCCATCCCGGTCATCGCCAGCTCCGAGAAGCCCTTGCCCAGCACCGAACCGGTGGCGCCGCCCAGATCACCGAGCCCGTCGATGGTCGCGCCCACGCCCTGCTTGAACTTCGCGACAGACGCCTTGTCGAATTGCAGGTCGGCCCCGTCAACGCCCATGGCCGCGCCCCTCCTCCGCCTCGCCGGTGTCGACGGCGACGCCGTCCGCGACGATGCCGACGACCGGTGGGAAGAACATCGACCCGTCCTCGGTGGCGATGTCGACGGCGAGGCCGGTGGGCTCGTCGAGGGACGGCACGACCTCGTCGACGATGCGGGCGCCCAGCAGCGCCGCGTAGTCCATGGGCTGATCACCGGATGCGTGCAGCAGAGCGAACCGGGCCAGTGCGGCCTCGTCGGTGAACCCGCAGATCCACCGCACCCCGCCCGACCACGCCGACCAGAGCCCTCCACCGGCCGTCGGCACCAGAAGGACCGAGCGCCGCATCTCACCGACCAGCGCCCGAGGGTCACCGACTCCGCTTCTCTGCTCGGCAATTCGCTCAGCGAGCGCTGTCCTTGTCCGCTGCACGGCCTCTCCCCGTCCTAGGTGACTGATGGCACCGTAGATCAATACGCACGCGAACATGTCGGCGGTTCTCCTGAAGGCTCATCATGGCCCTGCATGTCGCCCTCAGTTCGAGACCGCTGTCGAGACAGGACCAGCCCTCACGGTGCAGATTCGCGCCAGGAGCCGCGTGTGCAGCTTCGGCATGTCCGTCACGCGGCCGCCCTGGTGCGGGACGCGAGTTGGGGGAGGCGCCCCGGATCAGGCGATGTGCAGCGGCAACTCCACGACCCCCTGAGTGGGGCCCTGCAACAGGTCCAGCGACTCGGCAGGCGCCGCCGGAACTTCTCCCGTACAGCGCGAGGTCTCACCGCCGCGGTCGAGGAACTGGTGGCTGACGTCCTGTTGGCTCGCCTGGTCGAAGCGATTGAGTATCGTATTGCGGCATGTTTCCGATGGCGTCGCACGTGGAGTGCGTGGCGGTTCTTGAGCCTGCGGCTAAGCGGCTAAGGGTGCCTGACCTGCGGTTTTGTGTCCCGAGTGGTTCGCTCGACCTGTTTCCTTCCGCGAGGCGGGTCGAGCAAACCGCCTCACTAATTGCAAGTCGCTGACCTACGGTTTCAGAGTGCGGAGGCTGTCCCCCGACCGTGGGTGCCGGTTGCTGTTCGTACTTCTTGACGCTCGAGTGACGCTCAGATGGGGAGCCCGACGCAGAGGCACGATTCTGTTGGCAGGTGCGATTGCCGGAGATCGAGCGATGGCTACCGAGAGGACCGAGTCGGCAGAAGGTGGGTGCGTCGGGGCGCACCCAGTTGCTCACGTCGGCCGATCCGGAACCTCTTGACGTCCTGCGCTTCGCGGCTGCCTTTGCCGACGGCGGCGCGGGTGAGGTCGAAGCTGTACACCCTGACCTGTGGTTCGCTGGTCTCCCATGTCTGGTTGCACTTCTTCGGGGTTCAGAGTGTGAGCAGGCTTCGCAACGTGAGGCTGATGCCTACGGTGAGGACGGCGAGAGCGGTGAGAACCGTCGCGTAGCGGGTGTATCGGCGCAGGGAGGGCAGGCGGCGTTCACCAAGAGCGGCGAATCTGCGTCCGCCGCCGGAGAGCAACAGGCCGGCGGCGGTCAGAGTGAGGGCCATGCCGAGGCCGTAGACGACGACGAGCAGGACGCCGAAGAATGTCCGGCTCAGTGCGATGGCGCCCAGCAGGACGACGAGGGCCGACGGGCTGGGCACCAGACCAGCCGCGAGTCCTACGCCGAGGAGCGCGGGGAGGCCGGTGCGGCGCGGCATCTTCCCCGCACGGGAGTCGGTCTCGTGCGCGTGGTCGCCATGGCCGTGAGAGTGGCCGGTCCCGTGCCGGTCTTCATGACCGTGGGGGTGGTCATGACGGTGGGGGTGACCATGCGCGTGAGTGCGTTCCCGTGTCTCGCTGTGCGTGTGCCCATGGCTGTGCCCGTGGTGCCAGCGTGCCGGGGGCCGTCCCGCCCGCAAGGCCCGTACCGCCGTCACCGCCAGCACCATCCCCAGCACCGCGATCACCGCACCGCTGATCGCCCCCAGCCATCCCAGCAGTCGCTCCCCGACGAATCCGCCGCCCACGGTAAGGATCAGGCCCATGGCCAGGACCCCGGCGGTGTGGGTAGCCGTAACCGTCGTCCCGACCGCGAGAGCGGCGCGGACGCCGCCTTGCCGGCGGGCCAGACAGGCGGCGACGACGAGTTTGGCGTGCCCGGGCAGTGCCGCGTGGCCCGCGCCCAGGAGCAGGGTCAGCAGGGCGGCGAGGAGACCCACCGGCACAGTGAGGTCCCGGCCCGCGGTCAGGCCGGTGAGCCGGTGCTCCAGCGCCGGAAACAGCACGGTGCCCCGGTCCGCAGCCTGAACTGCTGGGGCCTCGTCCGGTTTTACCGGCCCGGAGGCGCCGTAGGTGGCCCCGCCCGGCCCTGGTTGGGTACGCAGCTCGGCCTTGACCACATCGAGCGGCTGCTCGTCCCCGTCCCGCGGGTAGTGGCGCAGCACATCGCTCGGGCTCTTCGACGGAACCGACGAACCGGCCAGCCGTACGCGGTCGCCCGGGACAGCGGTGATCTCCTTCCAGCCGGTCCGTGTCACATCCGCCCCCGAGGCGAAGGCAACGTCGGCGGGCCGGGAGAGCGCGGCGTCAGCCCGCAGGATGCAGGTCAGCCGGGCGACAGGGACTCCCGCGGCCCCTCTCCCGTACGTCAGGGTGGAGCGGCCCACACTCCAGGCGAGGCGCTCGCCGGCCACCGAAACGCGGGTGCGGTCGGCGAGTTGGGCACATCGCTCGGCTGCCCGGTCCGCCGCTTCGGCTGGTGAGATCGTCCCGTCGCGGTCGGTGTCCGTCGCTTCTTCGTCCTGTGCGGTGGGGATCTCCGCACTGTCGACGACCGCGGTGTCCTCGATCCGGTCGTGCGACAAGCGCAGTCCGTCGTAGTGGTTGACGCTGAAGTTACCCAGCGGGTGGGCTTGAGCCGTCGGTGCGGCGCTCAGGCCGAACAGGACGAGCAGGGGCGCCGCGACGACCGCCGCGCGGCATGGAAGCTTCATCGACTACCCGTCTCCGTCGGGTCGGTACAGGGAGAGGTGTGGGTTCAAGGCGTCGGCCTCGCTCAGATGACGGGATCCTTCGGGCATGGCGAGTGCCTGCTCGATCGCGCCCCGGTGGTAGCGGAACAGCGCGTTCTTCCAGCCGGTTGCGGCTGCCCGGCGTGCGTAGGCGAGGGCCTCGGTGTGCTGTCCCGCGCGGTGCAGCGCCCACCCGAGTGCGTCGGCGACGATGACGCTCCGAGCGTGCTTCCACTCCCTGCGCCCGAGTTCCACCGCGACCTCGGGGTCGCCGTGATCAGCTGCGTAGAGAATGAGATGCGGGTCGACGGGACCGCCGTCCGCGCGGACCATCCGTACCTGCGCCGACAAGGCGGCCCGTTCGCTCCCCTGGCGGGAGTCCCCGGCCGCACGTCGAAGCTCCAGCGTCTCCAGCAGGAACTGGGGCAACGGCGTCCGTTCGACGAGCCGCGTGTACAGGTCGAGTGCCCTGCCGGTCTGCCCCCGTGCGGCGGCCACCCGGGCGATTCCGGCCTGCCCGTACGGATGGTCCGGTACGGCGGCCAGGGCGCGCCGGTAGTGCCGTTCCGCCTGGTCCACCTTGCCCAGGGACCAGGCCAGGTCGCCCAGGCGGGCCTCGGCGAAGCCCCGTTCGTCCTGGGTGGCCGCGCTGTCCACGGCTCGCTGGAGCGCGATGGCGGCGTCCTCGGGCCTTCCGCCGGTCTCCAGGTCGTAGGCGGCTCTGCTGTAGGCGGCCGTGGCCGGAGCGATGTCGAGCATCCGCTGTACGGCTGCCCGCGCCTGTGGATAGTTCCCGAGCTGGATCTCGGCGTCCGCCAGCACGGCGTACCCGTCCGGCCGGTCGGGTGCCATCCGGGTGGCGCGGAGCCCGTACTCGCGCCCCTTCGCGAACTCGTGCCGGGCGTTGGCGAGCAACCCCCGCCCAGCCACGGCCCCGTAGTTGTCCGTGGCGTCGAGGGCGAGGGAGCGGCGCAGGGCCCTCTCGGCGGCGTCGAGCCGGCCCGCGTCGAGGGAGGTGCGGGCCTGTTCGATTTCGGCGCGGGCAAGGCCGGCCCAGGCGGCCGGGTCGTCGGGGTATGCCTCTGTCGCCTTGCGGGCGGCTACGACAGGGCTGATGCCGGCGCTGTGGGCGCCCGCGGGGGCGGCGGTGGCCTGGGGCCGGGGGGTGTCAGGACCGAGATACAGAAGTCCCGCCACACACCCGGCCACGGCCAGCGCCGCGCCCCCGGCGGTGATCAGACGCCTCACGGGCCCGCGTGCGGGAGATTGAGGTACGGGAAGACGGTCTGGGCGTCGGCGGGCTCCAGACCGACGACCGGCTGCGGGAGCAGTTCCGCGGCGGACGGCCCGGCGGGCTCGCCCTCCAGCATCCGGATCAGCGGCCCGTCGATGTTGTCGTTGAGGCGCCGCCCGTTCGGGAAGCCCTGGAGGTCCCCGTCGAGGACACCGTGCGCCTTCGGGCTGGTGGTGACAGGGGTGTTGAGGTTCAGGCGCAGTTGCTCGGCGAGCACGATGCGCCTCGGGTCGGCGTCGGCGTTCATCGTGTGGGTGTTGAGGTCGAAGCCGAAAGTGGCTCCGTTGTCCTTGCCGATGCCCTTCATGAACAGGGCCTGGATGTCGTGGCGCGGGGTCGCCGGTGCTTTGCGGCCCTGTGCCCTCTCGATCCGGCGCGGCGGTACGGGGTCGAGGGTGGCGGCCAGGAAGTCGCTCTCCAAGTGGTCGTCCTTCGGTGCGCGGGCCTGGAGCCGGTCCTCGGGCCCGCCGGGCTCGGCCAGCCCGATGGTGGAGCCGAACAGCGCGAACGCGACGTGCGGCATGCCGTGCCGGGAGACCTGCCGGAAGGTGGGGGCCTGCTCCGAGAGACTGCGCTCGAGGTTCGCGCCCTGCCGGGAGACGGACGCCCACACGCCGACGACCGGGTTGCGCTTCGGATCGCCGTTCAGGGCGATCTCGCTCTTGGGTACTTGCAGGACCAGGCTGTTCACGTTCAGCGCCGACAGTGGCTGGGCATCGGGCAGCCATCCCGGCACGGGGCCGCGGGTACCGACCGTGTACAGGCCGAAGACCTGGGTGTCGGCCTTGAACGACTCCGCCGCCTGCGTGGCCACGGTCCGGCCACCGCCGGGGAGTTGGCGGATCGCCTGTGTCCGCAACGTGCCGTAGTCGGGCATCAGGGCCCGGCCGGTGTGGGTGGGGGACGCGATCGCGTCCTTCAGCAGCGTCTGGGTGACGCCGCCCGCCTCGACCTTCTCCAGGGTGTACTTCTGGCGTACCCCGAGCGACCGGTCGTCGAGCGAGTTCACCGGCAGGGGCCCGACCTTCGGCCCTGTCCCGAACGGCCTGCGGTCCTCGTCCCGGAAGGTCCAGCGGTAGGTGGTGTCGGGCGCCCCGTCACCATCGGCGTCCGCGTGGATCTCGTACCGCGCGCCGGTCGCGAACGGGAAGTCCGCCAGCGCGTTGGCCGCGGTACCGGGCACTTGGAAGGGGCGGACGTTCGCGATGAGCGTGACCATGTCCGCGTTGTCCGGGCTGGTGAAGGCGTACACGTCGGTCAGGTCCGCCGGAGAGTCGAGCACGGTCGACGGGGCGTCGATGTGCCCGCCCGCCTCGCTGGTGCCCGTGAACTGCCCGGACAGGGCAGCGGCGGTGAGTGCGGTGGTGGTGGCGGCCAGGACAGCGAGCCGCCGACGGGACAGTGGGTTGGTTCCGGACGTTCTGGGGGTTCCGGGCACGCGTGTCTCCAGGGCTGTGGGCGGGGGGTCGCTCCAGCCAACAGCTCATGCGATCTTGGCGCGACCGTTACGCATCGCACACCACTCGTCGCGTGACTCTTTTCCCCCGGGTGGCCCAACAAGCCGCCCTCGTGGTCGCAAAGCCATGCATCGATGGGCATACTCACCGCAGAGTCGATCTTCGACCGCATCGTTGCCCCGACGTCGAACTGGGCCTCCCCACCCCACTGTTGGGCCTATCCGGGAAGGGCTCCGGCTCGTTCACCCCCTCACAGACTGGAAACCCTCTATGCGCATGCACGCACTCCGCCGTCTCACGGTCCTCGCCGCCGTGGCCGCTCTCTCCGTACCGCTCGGCCTGGCCTCGCCCGGAGCGGCCGCCCAGCAGCCGACCAGCGCCACCAGGACGGCCGCCGCCGCCCAGCCGCTGCCGGGCGCCTACATCTCCCCCTGGGGCGATGCGCAGGTGGAGATCGGTGACGAGACTCTCGCCTGGATGGAGCGGGAGGGCATCACTGTGGAGGCCATCAGCCCGTTCGTCATGGACGCCGACGGCCGGGGCTTCAGCATGCCGATCGGTTCAACGGCCGGTGATGGCCTCGACTCCAAGGGCCGCATCTTCTACCCCGGCGGCCTCAAGATCCAGCACCAAGGATCCGGCAAGACGATCACCCTGAAGTCCACGTTCATCCGCGTCATGCCGACGCCCGCCTACTCCGCAGGAGTGTCGATCGACGGCAAGGCGCTCCTTGAGGAAGTAGTGATCGCCGAGTCCACCTACAGCGAAATCATGGCCGGCGCGCGCCCGAGCCCCACGGGCTTCCGCATCAAGAAGGCCCCGTTCTACGTCACCCAGGAAGCCGCAAACCTCTTCGCGGCGGCCACCGGAGCCACACCCCCGCGCGCCGGCAGCCTCTTCGGCACGCTCACGCCCAACTTCGACTACATCCCGGCCACGGCGAAGCCGCCGACGGTCCCGACCCTCCCGTAACTTCCGCGCACTACCGGAAGGCCAGGCCGACGCCCGGCACGCGCCACGGGCTCCTGGCTGTTCGGGCCGTCACTGTTCCACCTCAACGATCTGCTCGGCGGGAGCGGCCCCGGTGCGGAGGCCGTCGGCAGGGCGCTCAGGGACAGAGGCCGGCCGCCGTGCCCACCGGACGGAGGCGGACACCCGGTGGGCGCCGCTCGCCGCCGGGGACGCTGCCTCCGCCGCGGCCGCCGAGCCCGGGCTGCCGCCAAGCCGACCGGGGGAGTGGCCGCCCACGCCGGCGTCGTCCTGGACGAGCTGGCCCGCGGCCGTGCAGTCGCCTGGCAACGGCCTGTTCGGGGCCACCGAGGTGAACGCCGTGGCCCCGAACACCGGTGTCTGCGGGCCCGTTCGGCCATCGTGACCCACCGGCGCCCGCGCGGACCGCGGGCACCGGTGGGTGCCCGCTGTCGAACTGAAGCAGGTGACGTCGCGCACCTGTGCCCCACCGCCGCGCGCGGTGAGAGAGGACGCAGGGGCGGGTGCCGCGTCATGACAGCACATTGCCGCTGATCGGCTTGGTCGAACGGAAAACCACCCGCCCGACTCGACGTCGGCTTGGTGTCTCCCGAGAACCGCCCCTGAGCGCAGACCATGCCATGCCCCGTCCACGGTTTCAGTCGCGCACTTCAACCGGCGGCAAAGCCAGGAGGCTTTGGACGCCACGGGTTGGCGCAGGTTCTGACGTGACCTCGGCGACTGCCATGCCGAAGTCACGGCGGCGATCCCCTTCAGGCTTGGGCAGGTTCGAGACGCCGTTGACGCCTATTCAGCCCGGGGATCGGCGGCGGGCCAGCAGCCATGGGCGATCGGCAGACCGCATACATGGTGGTGCTGATCTGGTTTCAGGATGCCGGCTCTGGTGTGTCGACCCACGAGTCGTCGAGGAACGGGCTGGGTTTTCCGTGCCAGAAGACGTCCACACTGTCGCGGGCCCGTGTCGCCGCCACGAACAGCAGGGACCTGGCGCGCTGGATCTCGTGCCGGTAACGGACAGGGTCCCTGTCGCGCAGGCTGTTGACGGCCTTACGTGGCACGAGTCCGTCCGCCACGCCCGCGATAACCATTCGCTGGTACTCCAGCCCCTTGAATCGGAACATCGTGCCGATGTGCACGCCAGCCGAGCCGTGCGGGCCGTCGGAACGGATCTCCACCGAGTCGATACCGTTCAGCTTGAGCGTGTAGGCCATCTCGGCCGCCATCTGATTCGTCGGCACACAGATCGCGATCTGCTCGTGCGGAATGGTCCTGTCCGTGTCGGCGTCCCACTCCTTGATGAGCGAGGCCACGCCTTCCCGCTCGGAGGCCCAGTCCGGGAACGCGTGCCCGGCCGGAAGCCCTCCACTGAGCACCGACCGGTAGCCGGCCAGCGTTTCCTCACTGCCGTCGAGGTCGTCGTACTTCGTCTCGCCCAGCACGCCGAGGGCGGAGCGCAGGATCTGCCGCGTCGTGCGGTAACTGAGGCTCAACTTCGAGGACCGGCCTCGGATATTGATGCCCAGGCTGCCCAACGTCACCTGGTTCTTGTAGATGCGCTGGTGGGTGTCGCCGACCAGGAACAGGTCGTCGGCGCCGCGGGGGGCCATCGCACGCAGCATCTTCCAGTGGGCGGGTCGGAGATCCTGTGCCTCGTCCACCACGATGTGTCGGTACCGGTGGCGCAGCCAGCCTCCTGAGCCGTCCTGGAGGTGAATGTTGTCGAGGCCGCCCGTCTCCTCCCGCTGTCGGGCGATGTTCTGGATGCGCTGTTCGCGGCCGATCTCCAGCCGTGCGGCACGCTCTGCCACCTGGTCCCAGGTCTGCCGCCCGAGCCGGTCCAGCCGCTGGGTGAAGCGCTCGGCGAGCTGCCAGATCTCGGCCCGCTCGGCGCGGCCGATGTTCCTGCCGCGTCCGGCGCGCCGGGCCCTGAAGTAGTCGGTGCGAGTGCAGACGGCCTGGCCGAGGATGACCTGCGTCCATTCGTCGTGCAGGAACTCCGGGTCCCAGCCGTCCTCTCCCAATTCGTCCAGCAGCCCGCGCCATTCGCGTACGGCCTGGCTGTCGTCGATGGCTTGCTTGCCGTTGCCCGGTTCTGCCTCGCGGACGATGCGCAGCGCCAGCTGGTCGACGTGGCTCACCTCTACCCGGCTCAGCAGCTCCTCTCCGCCCAGTTCCAGCAGCCGGGAGCGCAGGTCGGCGGCGAGGTTCTTGTTGTACGTGGTCAGGAGAACAGGCTTGTCCTGGCCCGGGGGAAGCTGCCGTACGAGATGTCGCACACGGTGCAGCGCGACGATGGTTTTGCCGGTGCCGGGGCCGCCGCCCACCCGGGCGGGGCCGTTGTAGCGCCGTTCGACCAGTCTGGCCTGGGTTGGGTGGAGGAAGACCTTCCAGCGACCGAAGTCGCCGCTCTCCAGTGCCTCCCTCAGGGCGTCGTCCGTCGTGGTGACGACCGTCGCCGGCCGCCCGGCGGCGGCCTCGAAGTCGTCCGGGTCGACCGGCTCGGTGGCGGAGACCGGCCGGGTCACCTGGTCGAGGACGTCGTCGTACGACGCCCCGTCGAACAGGGCGAGGAGCACTTCGCCGGTGAGCTGCGGTGCGTACTCGACGAGGCCCAGCAGCTGGTCCTCGGTGGCGAGGGAACGGATGACGGGCAGCAGGGGTTCGGCGACACCGAGGTCCGACAGCTGCTGGTCGGACCAGTCCGCGAACAGGGGCCGGGTCGGCTCGGGCTGCGCGGGCGTGGATGGTTCGGCGGTCGCCGGGGCTTGTGCGGGCGGGGCGGGAAGGCGGCGCAGGACGCTGTCCTCGACCACCTCCAGGTCCACGTACTCGATGCCGCCGGTGACCTGGTTGACACCGTACGACAGCCGGTTGTAGACGTCCTTGCGGTGCTTGACGGAGACGATCAGCCAGTCGTCGTCGGCGAGCCGCAGCAGCAGCGCCCGGTACTCATCATTGACGCGCGCCGACCAGAGCCTGCTGTCGCCCTTGAGCTGCTGGAGCTTGAGCCCGGTGGTGTGGGGGTTGCTCCGGAACTTGTGCTGGAAGTCGAAGAACGCTCCCTTGACCGTGCGGGGGAGCTTGAGGATCTCCTTGTCGGCCTTGTCGAGCAGGCGCAGTGTGACGCCCGAGGTGTTCATCGCTTCGGCTCCCCGTCCCTGATGGTGTCGCTGTCGTGCTGTCGTTCCGTGAGCCGGGCGATCATCGCCGCCGGGTCCCATTCGGTCGCGGTGCGGACCGTCCAGCCTGCCGCCGAGAACGCATTGTCCCGGTCCTGTGCCTCGTAGTCGGGCTCCTCACCGCCCGCGCGGGCGGCGAGGACCACTCCGATCCGGGCGTGGGGCCATGCCAGTTCGGCCTGCCAGCCGTGGCCATCCAGTTCGTAGCCGTCCCGAGGCACGGGCACCGCCGCGCCGGCCAGTGCGTGGGCGAGTTCCGTGAGCCCGGGCTCCTCCGGGTCGAGGTACTCGATGACCCGGTCCCAGCCGGGGTCCCGCCCCGGTCCTTCGTCGCCGCGTGCCTCGTCCGCAGAGGGCCTCGGCGCGACTGCCTCACCGCTGCCCACAGCAGGCACTGAGGGCGCGGGGACGACCCCGACGGACGCGAGCTCGTCCGCGGGCGAGGGTACCGGCGCACGTGCCGACGTCAGCCAGCCCTCTCCGCCGGTCACGGTGAGGACCTCGGGGGCGAATCCGTCGAGCATGCTCGATGTCAGCTGGGCGCTGTCTCCACCGCCGTGCTCCAGGAACTGCAGCACGTTGCTCCAGTACAACCAGGCACGCCAGCGTTGCTTGTGGGTCGGCTCGTCGGCGAGGGCCGCGTCACCGTCGTCCAGGACGGTGAGTCCCGTCCACACGGGAGGGGTGCGTCTGCCGTCGGCGGCCAGCACCAGACGGCAGCCTGACGCATCGGGGCCGGACAGCAGCCGTACGGGTCCGGCGCCCCCAGCGGGCATGCCGCCGCGCAGCGCTGCCCGGAGGCCCTCGCCGACGCCTTCGCCGGTGAGTGCGGCGGCGCGGACCCCGCCCGCTCCGCTGAGCCCGGCGGCAGCCGCCTCCGCTCGCCGCCTCCAGCGCTCCGGGGCGGGAGAGCGCAGATAGGCCAGGAGCAGCCGAGCCGGGTTGACCCACACCGTCTCGGCGAGTTCACCGGGCAGACCCCGGCCCACGCGGTCGTAGTAGTCGCGGGCCCGCTGCTGTCCGGCCGCGCCGTACGGCTCCCACACGGGGTCGGAGGGGGCGGCTCCCGCGTACCCCGTGTCCTTGATCCGCTGACGCCACTCCTTGACGTCGTGGTAGGTCAGCTGGAACACGCGAAGGCCGTCCGCCCGGAGCCGAGTGCGCTTTGTCGCGTCGTCCGCCAGCCGGTTGTGCACACGGGTGGCGTGGTACGCGTAACCGTCGAGATACAGGGCGACGCGCGGGCCGGGGGTGTCCAGCCGTTCGAGGAGTATGTCGGGCCGGGTGCCGTCCAGGGCACGTTGCTGGGAGACACGCCAGCTCACGGTGGCCCCGTCGGCCGCTGTGAGCCGCAGGTCGAGGGCGTACGTACCGGCGGAGGTCGTGTACGTGTCCGCTGCGGCCTTCGACTCGGCCAGTTTCGCCCAGTCCTGGAGAGTGTCGATGAAGAGGATCTCCAGGTCGCTCTCGGCCTGTCGTTGCAGCGGGATGTGACCTGTCGTCGCCACCGGCGAGGTGCGCCACCCCTCACCGTCGGCTCCCAGCAGCTCGTCCAGCATCTGGCGGACCTCGTTGCGGCTGACCTTGTCGTAGTCGGCGGCCGGCACGCGCCGCAGCAGGCACTGGTGGCAGCCGTCGAGCCCCTTCTCGCGGCACGCGCAGCGCTCGATGACGTCCCGTGCCCTGAGCAGTACCTCCCGGAAGCCGTCGGCGGAGGCCAGCCGGTGCAGGTAGCCCGTGCCGCCCGGCAGCCGGTCGTAGACGACGAGGAAGCGCCTCGGCCAGTCCGCGTCCAGGTCGCCCGCGTGGTCGGGCATGGTCGCCTCGGCGATGTCGATGTGGTCGGGATCGCCACCGTAGCGAGCCGCGATCCCCACGAACAGGGCGGCGGTGAACGACGCGAGCCGCTCCTTGACGCGTGCCACCGACGCGGGCAGCAGAATGCGCACGGCCTCGGTGGTCAGTTCGTGAGCGAGCAGCAGCGGCACGTCCTGGCCCCTGCCCTGCTGTTCGCCCGCACCGGTCACCGGCTTTCGGGCACGGCGGCGCGGGCACCACAACTGATGGTGCTGGGCGGCCGGGCTGCTCGCCGCCCCCGACTCGGTGAGCGCGTGCTGCGGCACGTCCACCACCGGTCGGCCGTCGGCCGTGGCGCCGCCGCACTCGGTGCAGACGTAGAACGGGTTGAGCCGCACGTCCTGTCCGGCGAGGGGCACCGTACTGCTGCCGTCCTCGCGGTCCAGCCCGAGGTTCAGTGTCCGGATGGTGGCGTGGCGGGTGAAATCGACGCCGAACACGGCGGTGTCGTGCCGCCAGGAACCGGGGGCCAGACGGTCGGGGTCGATGTCCACGGTGGTGAGGACCGCGTAGCGCCTGCGGTCCCGTTCGTCGTGGTCGTCGCGGACCCGGGCGTCGTCGCGTTTGTCGCGGGACAGGACCCGCCTGGGCCGCAGTACACGCTGAACACAGCCCGCGTCGGCGATCTCCCGGCCGTGGCAGCGCGGGCACGGGTCGGTGTTGTGCTCGGCGTTCTGCTCCTCGGTGCGGACGTAGCCGCAGGCGGGGCAGAGCCGCCACACCGACCAGGCGCGGCGCTCGGGACTGCCGACGTCCAGGGCGCGCACCACGTGACGGTAGCCATTGACGTAGAAGCTGTTGCCGGGGGCGAGTTCGGTGAGGGCCAGCTTGCGGGACCGCTCGTAGTCCCGCGTCTCACTGCGGTACACCTTGCGGACGGCGCCCTGCTCGGCGGCTCCCGCCCCGTCCGTGTCGTCGTCCTCCCCCGGGGTCTCCGTCCAGTACAGGGTCGCTTCCAGCCGGGTGGTGGTGTCGGTCAGGCTGTAGTTGGGCAGCAGCCCGAGGTCCACCAGGGTGGCGTGGGCGCTGGACTGGCTCAACTCCCGCAACAGGTCCCCGGCACCCCGTCGCTCGGCGAGCAGTTCGCGCCGCTCTCGGGCCTGCGACTCGTCGGACTGGGCCAGTTGCTCCGCGGCTTCGTCGATCGCCGCGATCCTGCGACGCAGTTCCTCGCGCCGCCCTGTCCAATCCTCCTCGGCCTCTTGCAGTGCCCGTACGATCCCGCCGGTCGCGTACGCCCGGAGTTCCTCCGCCGCGTACGCGGACACGCCCACCTCGTCGGAACTGCCGGTGCCCTGTTCATCACTGTCGTCGAGGAACAGGGCCAGGAACTCTTCCACGAGGCTCGCGCCATGCGTCTGGGCGGCGTCCGCGAGGTCCTGGCACCACCCGGTGGTGCCGAACAGGGCGGAGGACAGCCGGGGGAGTGGTGCCAGCACCTCGCCGTCGGAGGTGCGCAGCTCGCCGCGGGCCGCCAGGTCCAGCAGCCGCGCCGTGTACTGGCGGCGCAGGATCTCCACCGCCGACAGGTAGCAGCCCGGCGGCAGGATGTTCCCGGCGATCATCTCGCGCGGCTCGTCCAGGTAGTACAGGTCGCGTGCCTTGCGTCCGCCGAACGCGATGACCAGCGCGTTGCCCGTGCGGCGCCCGGCGCGTCCGGCCTGCTGCACATAATTGGCGGGACCGGCCGGCAGGGAGCCGAGCAGTACGGCGGACAGGTCGCCGATGTCGATGCCGAGTTCCAGCGTCGGAGTGCACGACAGCACATTGGGGTCGGTGTAGTGCGTGCCCGCCTTGAAGGTGCGCTCCACGCGCTCCCTCTCGGGGCGGCTGAGCATGCCCGTGTGCTCGGCGGTCACCACGCGGAACGTGCCGCCCGTCAGGTAGAGGCGGCGGTAGTAGTCGCCGGTGTAGTCCCGTTCCGGTACGAGGGGGCCCGAGCCGAAGCGGGACACCTCGGCCTCTGCGGCGGACCGGTCGCTCTGGGGCGCGGTCAGCCGGCCCTTGCACCGGTAGCGGGGGCAGGGATGCCCGTACCAGCGCGTGCGGCGCTCGGGCGCCACGACCTGCTGCCAGCGGCAGTCCTCACAGCTGACGAAGGCCTTGTTGACGACGGCGTCGTCGAGGAGCCGCACCTCGATGTGGCCGGGCTGCAGCCCGTAGACCCGGGTCTGGCGGTCGCGGGCGGTCCGCACCGAGAGGACGCCCGCGTCGGCGAGGGCGGGCAGCAGCCTGCGCAGGTACTCGGTGGCCCCGACGGCGTCCAGATCCAGACATCTGCGGGTCCAGTCCTGGTACCACCCCAGGCGTCCTGTGATCGAGTCGAAGTCGGTCCTGTCCTTCTGCCCGTCGAGAAGGAACCGCGGCGGAGCGATTCCTTCTGGGAAGGCGGGCATGCCGTCCGGCCTGCGCCCGGAGATGAGATAGCGGTCGGCGCCGGCTTCCTTGATCCAGGTGTCGAGCCAGCGGTGCCGTACCGCGCCGCGCAGCCGCAGCCGCTCCAGCAGGCCACGGACGTACGCGAGATAGCGCTCGGGCGTGGGCAGCCCGCCGACCGCCAGCAACTGGCCGGGCAGTGTCAGGTGCAGGTCCCGCGCCAGATCCGTGACCCGGTCCGGGTCCGCCACGGCGACCTCGGCGGCGGCCGTCCGGGTCAGCTCCAGGGTGCGGCCCATGCGGCTGCGCAGCCCGAACTCCATCACCGTCGCGAACGCCAGCCGCTCGCCGATCAGCCGCCAGGTCCGCGCGTCGCCGGTGCCGCGCCCGGACAACAGCCGGTCGACGCCCGGTTCGTCGTGCAGATCGGGGGGCACCACGGCGGCCAGCGCCTCAGGGTCGTCCACCGAGTCCAGGACATGGCCGATCAGGTCGTTCAGTGCGGTCGGCGCACCGGACTCGTCGAGGTTGTGGGCGAGCAGCGAGCGGAGCGAGAACTTGTACGAGGCGTTGGCGACGTATCCCGCCCGGTGTGCCGCGTCCTGCGTCGAGTCGTTGAACAGCAGCGTCTTGCGCTCCTCCGGTACGAGCGCGATGTCGCCGCCGGTGAACAGCTGGGTGACCGTCGCAGAGGCGAGGGCGGCCCGGGCCGTGCCGAGGAAGCGGATGCTGTTGTCGGTGTGGCAGGCCGGGCACCGGTCCTCCTTGGCGGCCCGATCGGCGGTCTTCTTGTCGAGTACGGCCAACGCGAACCAGGCGTCGACGAGATCTCCGTCGTCCCCGGTGGTCGGCAGTCGGTAGGTGCCCTGTCCGCCGTCCAGCACCACCACCGACAGGGGGTCGACGCCGCCGTCCGAGGGCCGGGCACCGGTCAGTGCGTCGAGGGCCTGCCGTCGCTCGCGGGCGGTGGCGGAGATGAAATAGCGGACGCGCCGCTTGTCCCGGCCCACCCCGGCCCGCCAGATCCGGTCCTGGGCCATCACGAGCTGCTGCGGGTCGGCCTCGGGGGACAGTGCGGCCCAGCCGGAGCGCCCGCAGTTGCGGCAGTACACGGCGGGCAGGTGCACCTGGGCGGGGCGCGGCGCGGTGTCGCTGCCCGGCAGCGGCTGTCCGCTCGCGGACGACGGCCAGCTGCCGGACGAGGCGTCCGGGTCCTCGTCACCAGGCGGCACGGCGTTGAGCGCGGCCCGGCGGGCTGCGGTGCGGTCGTCTTCGTACCAGCGGAACTCGGGAGTGCGGCCCATCCCGCGCAGCACACGGGTCACGGGCCGTACCCACAGGTGTGCCTCGATGTGCAGCAGCGGCCGGGGCCTGCGCTCGTCGGAGTCCGGGTCGCGGGCGGCCGACAGCAGCGCCACGAACCGGGAAAGCGCCTGGAGCACCAGCCGCGGGTTCTCCCGCGCGGTGCGGCCCCAGGAGTAGCCGAACCGGGCGAGCCGGTCCCGCAGCGTCCACTCGTCCAGCGGCTCCCCGCTGAGCAGTGACAGCACACCGTGGGTGAAGTCGTGCCGCTTCAGCAGTCGGCCGACGCGGAAGGCGTCCAGGCCGGAGCGGCCCAGCATCCGGGTGGCGAGCGCGTCCAGGTCCAGCAGGTCGGGCCGGGCCTCCACGTCCGGTCCGCCGGACACGGCCACGACCTCCTGCGGGGTCGGCGGTTCCGGCAGCTCGTAGTCGACGGTGCCGGTGAACTCGTCGGCGGTCATCCGCTCCTCGCCGATGACCGCGTCCGCCGGGAACGGCATCCCGAACACCCGCGCCGCCACGTCGAGGATGCCTCCGGCCTCCTTGCCCGGCGCACCCTCCCCCAGCGTCGCCGAGGTCGCCACCGGGCAGATCGACCCCAGCGGTCTGCCGGGCCGGGACGCGCCGGTGGCGGCGGCCAGCCGGCGCAGCAGCATCGCCACGTCGGTGCCCTGCGCGCCGTCGTAGGTGTGGAACTCGTCCAGCACGACGTACGCGGGCTCGGCGCCGTCCCACAGGCTGCGGTCTTCTCCCCGCTGCAACAGCAGGTCGAGCATCTTGTAGTTGGTGATCAGCACGTCGGGCGGGGAGAGGCGCATCTCCTCGCGTCGCGTCATCACCCGCCGGAAGTCCGTGTCGGGCCGGTCTCCGATGTACAGGCCGGCTGTGACCTGGGCCAGCTCCGGCCGCGACAGATACTCCCCGATGCGCCCGGCCTGGTCGGTGGCGAGCGCGTTCATCGGGTACAGCAGCACGGCTTTGATCCCGGCCCGCCCCTCGGTCTTCCGCCGCCGGCAGTGGTCCAGTACGGGGACCAGGAACGACTCGGTCTTGCCGGACCCGGTGCCGGTGGTCACCAACGTCGGCCTGGCGGGCCCGTGCAGCGTGGACAACCGCGCCCATGCCTTGGCCTGGTGCCGCCACGGGGCGAACCCGGGGAAACCGGCCGACCACTCCAGCTCCCGCTGCCAGCCGTCGTCGGCGATGTGGAACGGCGTCCTGATCCGCAGGTAGGGCCCGCGGAAGATACCGGTCTCTGGATGCCCGAGGAAGCGTTCGAGCGCGCCGCGGGTGTCCTCGTCGGCGAGGGCGTACGTCGTCGTGAGGTACTGCGTCAGACTGCCGCGGAGCTGCGCGGCGGCCATGGTGGGCTTCACGACGGTCCCCCTTGCGATGCCGGTGCCCTGCTGATCGATACCACCGTATAGGGGGTGGCTGACAGCCCCTGTACGGTGGTGAACCGGTTCTGACCTGCTAGGCGGTCTTCTCCCAGAGGGACATGTCCTCGGCGAAGTCCTGGAACGACCGGTTGTTGCCGGCCGGACGCGCGGTGACGTGCCCACCCCGCACCGCCGCCTGCATGATCGCGGGAGCGTCGGACTCTCGGTAGGGGGGTTTGCCCAGGTACTTGACTAGGTGTTCCTTCGTCTTCTCCAGCTTGGCGAGGTCACGGCGGCAGTCGGCGTCCCGCAGCCGCCAGCCGGGCCTGACCTTCGGGAACGCCTCGGGAAAGAGCATCAGCCAGGCCTCGATCTCGTAGGCTGCCAGAGCCAGGGCCGAGGGGCAGTCCTTGAAGGTGGCGCGCATCTCTTCGGTGATGCGCCTGCGGAGCTTGTCGTAGTTCTCGTCGGCGACGCCATCGAGATCGACATGTATGACCACCCCGGCCAGCTTCGCCGTATCCGCGACGCCCAGAGCGAACCTCTTGATCTCTTCCAGCCGAGGAGAGAGTTTCGCCTGGGCACGAGCCAGCCGTATGGGTTTCTTCATGTTGATCACCTCAGGGCAATCGCCCGGGTGCAGCGCCGGGACCAGATGCCGGAGCACCTCGCGGTCGTAGTTCCCCTCGCCGGCCACCACGATGACCGAGCGCCGACGCCTCCGGGCGGTTCTCGCGCTCACAGTCCGCCTCCGAGGGCTCCCGCATACCAGAGGTCTCCCGTCGGCTCGTACTCCGACTTCTCGATGACCCGTTGGATTTCCTCCAGCCGACGGGCCGGGATACGGGAGGCGCCGCTCGGCAGCCGCTCGCACACGACGAGCTCCTCGGCTTCCAACTCGTTGACCAGGACCGGCGAGTGGGTGGTGACCAGGAACTGGCCGCGGACGCTGGCCTCGCGGAGCCTGCCCGCCAGCAGGCTCAGCGCGTGCGGGTGGATTCCGTGGTCTATCTCCTCGATGCACGTCAGCAACGGAGGGTGAGGGTCGTGGAAGATCGCCAGCATGCACAGGATGCGGACGGTTCCCCAGGACGCCTCATTCAGGCGGGTGCGCCCGCGAAGACCTTCTTCCTCCAGCTCCACTTGGACCAGCGGGGAGCCCGGGATGAGTTCCAGGTGGATGTCCCTGATCTGCGGAACCACGGTCCTGACGTCCTCCAGGAGGTACATCCAGGCATCTCTGTCCTCCTTGAGGCTCAGGAGGAAGTCGGCCAGGTTGGATGCGTCGCTCTCCAGGTACCGGCCCCGCTCAGTGACCGACGACGGCTTCCGCGCGGCCCGTACGTCGGGGTCGAACACCCGGATCGCGGAAAGATGCCGACTGATTTCGCGCATGGCCCGGCGGGTTGGGGCGGTTTCCGGAAGCGGCAGTGCCTGGTCCTGGTGGAGGGCGGATGCCAACCCTCCGATGTTCTCCGTCATTTCCGGGTGGTCGGCCTCCAGCGGGCTGGTGACCGTCAGCGAGCGCTTTGTCAGCTCGACCAGGGTTTCCGTGCTGTCCGCCGGGTGCTGTGTGAACCGCTCCCGCCGGTACGTCGTGTGCCGCGCCGTGGCCCCTTCGGGTAGGCGAGGACGGGAAACACTCAACTCGTAGCGATCTGGAGCTTCCTCCGACGCGAACTCGGACCAGATGCCCTCGACACCCACCGTGATCCGCGACACCGGCTTCCGGCCCCCGCGGAAGGCAAGGACGTCGAATCCGCCGTGCCTTTCGAGCGCCGTCGCGATTCCGTCCTGGGAGACATCACCCAAAAACCCCAGCGCCTGCAGAACATTCGACTTGCCCGCCGCGTTCGGACCGACCATGACGGTCAGGGGCCCGAGTGGCAGCTTCGTGTCGGTCAGGGTGCGGAAGTTGCGCACTGTGAGACCGAGTATCCGGTGGTTCAAGCCTCGCGCCCATCGTGGAACGGCCGGGTCACGAAGACCCGGGCATCGAACTGGTCGGCGCACGGCGGACGGTCCCTGAGGCAGGCCTGAGTGCCGCTCAGTTCCCCACGTGTGCCGTCCACTTGGTGCGTCCGACCACCGAGCATCACGAAGCGTACAACTTGCGTCACACCGTCACCAGGTACTTGCGCACTTCAGCCATTCGGACCGAAAGGGCTCTCTTTTCGCAGCTGTGACGTTCGCGGACCCTGGCGGGAAGGGAAAGCGCGCGGGCAGTGCCGAGGGGGAGCCGCGATGTCCGAACCGCTCTACGTTCCCGTTCTGCCGGTCCGGCAGCATGCCCGGGTGGCGTACGAGCGCCTCCGGCCCGACATACAGGCGGCGGTCGCGCCCCTCTGGAACCTCCCGTCCTCTTCCGGGACGAGTCCGGCGCAGCTGAAGAAGGCCCACTGGCAGAGGGAACTGCGCCGGGTAAGGGGCGTGCACCGGCGCCATCCGGGCTGGATCGACGCCCCGTTCGCCGAGGCCGCACAGATACCGGCACTCGCCGCGATCCTGGCCGAGTGCACGGCAATCAACCCCCTGCTCCGTCCGGTGACCGGTCCCGAGCGCAGCGAGGCCCACCAGACGGCCGCGGTGGAGACCGCCCGCCAGTGCGGCTGCGGTATCGGTGTCCGTGTCCGCATGCCGGGGGAGTGGGACGGAGCCGTCGCCGAGGCCGTCGGCGCACTGCTGGACCGGGCCGGCCGGGAGGTGCCCGTCGATCTGCTGCTGGACCTGGGCGCCGTCCTGCCCGGCCGCCCCGACGCGGGTAAGGAGGCGCTGCGCGCTCTGGACGCTCTGGTGGCACTGGCCGGCGACCGGCGGACCGTCGCCGTACTCGGCGGGGCGTTCCCCCACGTCACGGACGACATGATGCGGTTCGGCGAGCCGCACGAGGAGCCCCGCGCCGACTGGGACATGTGGCACGAGATTCGGGCGGGCCACCGGGACGGCCTCTCGCGGTTGAGATACGGCGACTACGGCGTCCAGCCTCCCGAAGCCCTGGCCACGGAGCCGGGGGCCGGAGGCCCGCCCTGGGGCGTCCTCCGCTACACCACCGACCGCTCGTTCGTGCTGTGCAAGGTGTTGAACGGGGGGCCGGACCGCACGGCGGGCATCCGGGCCGCCGCCCGCCGGATCCACGATCTGCCCGACTTCCGGACAGCGGTCGCGAGCGCCGGGGAGACCTGGTTGCGCGACTGCGTGCACGGGCCCGAGACGGACAGCGAGGGCACCGGCACCCACACCCAGTGGCTCTGGGCGGGAAACGTCCAGCACATGACGTACGTCGTCCGGTCCCTGCCCGGCACCTGAACCGGCCCCGGCGGTGGTGTCCCCCGGATCAGTCGAACAGCGGCGTCAGCACTTCGGCGCCCGCCAGGATCCGCCACGCCGGAACCCGCACCGTGCGGCCCACCGGGCACGCCTTCGCCCCGTAGCCCCCGGACGGCAGCCCGGTCAGGAGGTCACCCCGGGCGTGGGTCAGCCGCAGGTGCCGTGCCGGGTCGATACCGGGCGGTGGGCCGAGGTCGATCAGGACCGCCGTGTTCTCCCCGGCCTCGGTGAACAGCAGGTCCACCGGGTGGCCGCCGACCACCGCCGCCCGCTCCAGGTCGGTGATCCCGCGCTCGGTCAGGTACTGCTGGAGCCGGTCGGCGAGTTCCTCGCGGAACCCGGCCGTCGGGGTGGCCGTCACCACCGGCCCGTCGGCCTCGTCCGCGTCCGCCCCCAGAAGCGCCGAGCGCCCCGCGAGCAGGGTCGGCAGTCCGCTCTGCCCCTGCCAGAACGCGTGTGCGCCCACGGTGATCAGCTGGGACTTGGCCCGGGTCACAGCCACGTTCCACAGGTTGACCTGGCTCGCGACCCAATGGGTCGTCCTCGGCGGGGTGTTGTGCGTGGCCACCGGGCTCAGCACCATCACGTCGCGCTGCCCGCCCTGGAAGGCGTGCACGGTGCCGACCCGGACGCGGTCGTCGTCGCGCCACACCCGCGCCAACGCCTCCTTCTGCGCCCGGAAGGGCGTGACCACACCCACCGTGGCGTCCTGCGGCAGCCGCGCCAGCAGTTCGTCCACCACCCGCCGTACGCCCTCCGCCTCCGCCGCGTTGCGCCAGGACCGCCCGTCGCCGCCCCGCGCCGACGCGCCGCGCGGTACGTCGACCCAGCCCAGTGCCGGCCCCGGATCGGCCGCCCCCACCGGGTCGAGGGCCGGGACCTGCCGTCGTACGTCGGTGAGCACCTGCAACTGGCCCGCGTAGCAGTAGCCGTTGACGATGTCGGCGATCCGGGGGTGGCACCGGTAGTGCTCGTCGAGGAGCAGCGCGGAGTCACCGTGCTGCTCGGCCGCGTGGTACGAGGAGTAGACGTGGTAGGTGAGTCGGTGATCCTCCAACTGCGCCGCGCTCAGCCCGGCCCGGACCCGCGCCTGCTGTTCCTGCTGAGGTGACACGCCGGGGATGTGCCCCAGCTGCATCGGGTCGCCGATGATCAGCGCCCGGCGGGCCCGGAACAGCAGCGGCAGCACGGAGGGGATGGAGCACTGGCTCGCCTCGTCGATGACGACGAGGTCGAACAGCTTCGGGGTGAGTTCCAGTTGCCGCACGGAGTGCGTGCTGACGGCCCATCCCTTGATGTGCGCCATCAGGTTCTTCTGGCTGCGCTGGAAGCCCGAGCGGCTCCGCAGCGCCTGGAGCCGCTGCTGCATGAGTGCCCGCCCCCGCGTCAGCGCCTCGGTGGACACCGCCCGCGACAGCTCCGCCGACAGTTCGGAGAGCGTGCCCGCCGCCTCCAGCCGTGACCGCCGCAGCCCGTCCTCGTCCCATCCCGTGTGCCGGGGGACGAGCGCCCGCACCTCCCGTTCCACGGCCACCGTGTCCGCCAGCGACTCCAGCAGCTCCGCCGGCACCGGCCGCCCGGTCGCCCACTCGGGCCACGGCGGCAGGTCCGTGCCGTCCGGCGGGTGCGAAGGATCCGGCCGGTTCTCCTCCGTTCCAGCGGTCACCGCCGAGACGAGCGCGGCCAGCGCCCGTCCCCGGCGCCACGGGCCGAGCAGCCACCAGGGGGCCCCGGCCACCTTCCGCGCCCGGTCCTCCCAGCGCCCCAGCGCGGCCGAACCGTCCTCGCCCGCCGCCGCCCAGACACCTTCCAGGAGCGGCAGCGGCAGCCCCAGCGCTTCCGCCCGTTCCGACCGGTCCCGGAGCAGCTCCAGCAGGCGCCCCTCCTCGCCGACGTGTCGCGTGGCCTCCGCCCGCAACCCGTCGGCGGTCTTGCGCGCACTGCGCAACTGTCCGCCCACAGTGGCCGATCCGCGGCGCGGAGCCTGGACGGGCTCGCCCAGCAGTCGCTCCAGCTTGGCCGCCTCCCGCACCAGTGCCTCGGTGTTGCCCGTCCGCATCAGCAGCCCGGGAGCGATGTCGTCGCAGCGTTCGGCGACGACGTTCACGGCCTCGTTGTTCGTCGAGGCGACCAGCACGGACTGCCCGGCGGCGACACAGGTGGTGACGACGGCCGTGACGACCTCGCTCTTGCCCGTGCCGGGCGGCCCGGTCGCCACCGTCAGGGGCCGCGTCATCGCCGAGGAGATGACCGACTCCTGGCTCTCGTTGCACGGCCCCGGAGCCACCACGGCGACGGACGCGCCCCGTGCACCGCCCTCGCCACCGCTCAGCAGCGCGTCCAGGGCGGTGCCGGGGATCTGCCCGGTCCGGGCCGACATCTGCAACAGGTTGTCCACCAGGGCTTCGGTGGCCTTGGCCTCCACACCCGAAGGCACCAGCAACACGGCCGCGTTGTGCGCGCCGGGTCGCAGCGCCTGCATCACCGTCCGCTCGCTGAGCGCGGACGGGTCGAGCGGCTCCAGCTCCGGCAGCCCCAGCTCGTCCAGCAACTCCCTCACGGCGCGCAGCATCTGCGCGTCGTTGCCCTCCTGCCAGGACGGCTGCCAGCGGGCGACGAGGTCGGCCGCGTCGCCAGCGTCCAGCAGTTCCGCGACGACACCCGTGTGCAGGGAGGGAACGCCACTGGGCCGGAGCACGTCCCGGCCCTCCTCGTCCGGGGCCAGTTCCAGCTGCTGGATGAGCAGCGGTGCCAGCTCCACCGTCGTACGGCGACCGCGGGCCCCGCCGTCCCGCACGGGCAGCGTGATCGCCGGATAGCCGTACCAGTACTCCTGCTGCGCCCCCGCGTCACCGCCGCCCTTACTCGCCGACCCACCCTGCGGCTTGGGCAGATTGCCGGGAGCGGGAAAGGCGGAACCCCGCCCGGACTGTATGGTCTCCTCGCCCTGGCCCAGCAGGAAGTACTTCGAGCCGCGCCCGCTGTCCCGGTCGGGCCGCATGCCGGCCGCCGACTGAGCGGTGAGGCAGTGCGCGTAGTACCGCAGCAGCCGCTCCCAGTCGACGCCGTCCCGCGCGTCCAGCGCGGCCAGTTCCCGGGCCTTCAGCAGTGCGGGGGACCGTTGGGCGGCTTCGGCCGCGTCGCGCGGCAGTGCCGGAAGGTGTACGGGGCGGGCCACCGACCGGGCGAAGGGCAGCTGGTTCGTGGCCCTGATCGTGGACTTGGTGGGGCGCTGCTCCTCCGGTACGCCGTCGCGCCTCATCTGCGCGGTCAGGTACTCGAAGAGGTCGTCCGGCGTGATCCAGCCGCCCTCCTTGATCCGCCCGTTGCGCAGCCCCTCCACGATCTCCCCGGTGAACCGGGACGTACCGAGGCTCGACCCGTCCGGCGCCATCGCGGACGCGGACTGAAGAGCGTCGGAGGCGGTGATGAAGTACACGCCCGTCGGCCGCAGCAGCGTGCTCGGCGCGGGCCGCGCGGGCTCCTCGGCCGGCCCCTTCGCGGTCCAGCCTTGTACGACGGAGCCGCTGGAGCAGCAGTCCAGCAGCACCAGCTTCGAGGCGGCCCGGCACGACTGGAGCATCCGCTCCAGGAACTCCGCCGGGACCGCCGTACCCGGCAGATCGCCCGGGTCGGTGTCCCGGGTCAGGAAGTACAGCTGGTTGTCGTCCTCGCAGAACTCCCCGTGCCCGCTGAAGTACAGCAGGGCCGTCTCGCTGGGCTGTCGCGCGTTCAGGAACGTCTCGACGGCGTGCAGCATCTCCGCGCGGGTCGGCTCGGCGACCATCGCGCAGTCGTTGTACATGCCGATCTCGGTGTTCTCCAGCACGGCCCGCATGTAGTGCAGGTCGGCGCGCACGGGCGGCAGGTCCGGGTACGCGTTGCTGTCGTACGTGGACACGCCCACGAGCATGGCGAACCGGTCGTTGTCGGTCATGAGCGCTCAGCCCGCCGCAGGGCCGTCGCCGGGGCCGTCGAGCTCCGCGCGGCGGGGTGCCTCACCGCTGCCCGCGAGGAACCGCTCGATCCGCTCGTCGTCCTCGCGGGCCTCCTTCCCGGTGATGTGCAGGGTCGCCCCGTCCGGCCGCTTCACGATGATCGTCCGCTGCGGCACCCGGGCCAGCCAGATCTGCACCCCTGCGGCGACCAGCGACCCGGCGCTGATCACCACGCCGATGGTGTCGGCCGTGAGCCCGCCCTTGAGCGCCCCGTCGGTCGGCGCGTCCGCTCCACGCCGGGGAACGTCCAGCGCCGCCCCGGGATCGACGTCGGCGATCCCGGCGAGCAGTTCACGCGCTTCCTTGCGCGCCCGCAGCGGGTCCTCGTCGACGATGGAGATCCGGTACCCGGTCCGTTCCTCGGGCGTGGTGGTCACAGCGCGCGTCCCCTCGATCTGCCGTGTGTGCCTGATGGAGGCGTGAGCGGACGACGATAGTCGGCGGGTCTGACAGCGAGCGCCCGTGTTTCCGAAAACCCGTCAGGCGTTGGCGGGAAAGTGGCTGACCGGAGACGGTGCGGGTGTCTCGCCGGGCAGCCACAGCTCCGCCCACACGGTCTTGCCGGGTCCGTCGGCGCGCGGCCCGACCGCCCAACGGGACGCCAGCCGCGCCACGATGAGCAGACCCCGTCCCGACTCGTCGTCACCGGGCGGCTCCTGGGTGGTGAGCATCGGTACGCGTTCGGTACGGGTGTCGGTGACCTCGACGCGCAGGGTGCGCGGGCTGCCGGCGGTCTCGGACAGCCGTACATGGAAGTCCCGCCCGGCGACGTGCCCGTGCCGTACGGCGTTCGCGGCCAGCTCCGAAGTGATCAGCGCCAGCGTCTCGTTGACGTCACCGGTGTACGGGTGACCCCAGGAGTCCAGCCGGTGCGAGATGAGCCGCCGGGCGAGGCGCGCGCCGCGCGTGGACGAGGTGAAGCGCATCGCGAACTCGCGGCGTACCGGGTAGGGCGCGGCCCCCGGTGTGGGGGAAGTTTCGTTGTTCATGTGGTCCACGCTGACGTGCCGGTTTTACCGTGACGAGATACGACGTGCACACGGGCGGTCGCTGTAGGTGAGGGGTCGGCGTGTGTAGGCGGGGCGGAGCGTGACGGTCGGCGCGGGGCCGCGTTGGCCGGGGAGGCGGTGCGGGACATGAGCGAGGTGGCTGGTTTGGCCGAGGAGGAGTCCGGGGCGGAGGGGGACGAGCGGGAGCTGGGGGCGGGCTCCGGCATCCTGCGTGTGTTCGGGCGCCAGTTGAAGAGGTTCCGGGTACGGGCGGGGCTGGAACGGGCCGAGTTCGGGGCGATGATGGGCTACTCGGTTTCGACGATCGCCGCGTACGAGCAGGGGCGCCGGGTGCCGCCGCCGAAGTTCATCGACCAGGCGGATGAGGTGCTGGACGCGGGTGGGGTCCTCCAGGAGATGAAGGAGGAGGTTGCGCGGGCGCAGTATCCGGCGTTCTTTCGGGATGCGGCGCGGTTGGAGGGGGAGGCGGTTGGCTTGCACGTGTACGAGATGTACGCCGTCCCGGGCCTGTTGCAGACGGAGGAGTACGCCCGAGCAGTGTTCTCGGTCCGCCGCCCGCTGCTCGACGAGGACCGGATCGAGCAGGGGCTGAGCGCACGTCTGGCGAGGCAGGAGATCTTCGCACGCAAGCCCGCGCCGCTGGTGAGCTTCGTCCTGGAAGAGTGCGTGCTCCAGAGGCCTCTCGGGGGTAGGGACGTACTGCGGGGCCAGTTGGAGCAAGTACTGCTCATCGGCCAGAAGCGGAACGTCGAGATCCAGGTCATGCCAGTCAGCCGAGAGGATCACGGTGCGCTGGGTGGCCCGTTCGCCTTGATCGATACACCGGAAGGGCGGAGGATCGCCTATGCAGAGGTGCAAGGCGACAGCCGCCTCTACTCAGGGCAGTCGAAGGTCCGGGAGCTTGAGGCCCGTTACGGGATTCTCCGAGCGCAGGCCCTCACGCCGAGTGAGTCACTGGCATACGTAGAGAAGTTGCTGGGAGAGACATGAGCGTTGAGCCCGAACTGGCCTGGTTCAAGAGCAGCTACAGCACCGGCGACGGGGGGCAATGCGTCGAGGTCGCCGTCTGCCCTCACGTCGTCCACGTACGCGACTCCAAGGACATAGCCCGCCGTGGCATCGCCGTCGATGTGGCGGCCTGGACCGCGTTCGTCGGCTTCGCCGTCCGGTAGGGCGTTGGGTCTGCCCCTGGCAAGGTGCCAGGGGCAGCCTGTGTCCGGCAGGGCTCGCTGGCTACGCCTGTACGGCCTCGCGGACGGGCGGTGTCCAGCGCCCGGCGGCGATCTCCGCGTCCAGCCGAGCCTGGAAGTGCGCGTGTGCGGCCCTCATCTCGGCCTCTCGGTCGGCCTTGTAGAAGGGGGCCTGGTAGCCCTCCGGCGGAGGGGTGCGCTCCGGGTCCTCCAAGTGGGCGAGGAGATCGAGGTAGTCCTGCTTGGTCTGGCCGTGGCCGTACGTGTTGAAGTCGCCTGCGATCTTGCGGCCGTTGGCGTCGAAGTAGGTCGCCGACTCGTAGGCGTACAGCTGTGGATAGCGCGAATTAAAGATCGTGACGAGCTGGTCGGCGGTAATACCGAGCCAGACGGCCACCAAGGCGTCGAGTTCGACGAGTGCGGCGCGGCGCTCGTGTTCGGTGCGGAGGGGGGTGCCGTACTCCCAGGTCTTTTTGAGGCTGGCGGCGAGAGGCTTCAGTTGGGGCCAGTTGGGGTTGGCCCAGTCTTCGTAGCCTGCCCATCGAGGGTCGAACAGCTCTGCCCAGAGGGGGGCGTAGTGGGTGGTGAGGGCGTTCAGGCGGAGCGTACGTAGCAGCAGGGCCGGGGCGAGGGGGTGCTTTGTCGCAGGGGCGGGCATCTTACGGGCCTCGGAAACATGAAGGTTCGACCGGCCAGTGATGCGCAGTACGTAGTCCAGAGGCAGTGATGCCCAGAAGCCCGCGTTGAGCACGGTTAGACGTGTGTCTTGCAGAGCCATTGATCGAACTGCGTCAACGTGAGCGGGGCCGGGTGGAATGATGGCGGCATTCAGGCAGCGGCTGCTGTCGAAGGGGATCATCTTCCGCCAAACCATTCGGAAGAACGCGGTGGAAGGTTTTCCCAGCCAGGAGTCCTGGGCCGCCAGGTACGTTGTCTCATCGGTGGCTCGTACGTAATTCGTCACGGGAGAAAACGTCTCGGGAAGCTCTGTCGATGTGACCAACTCCCAGTCCCGGTTGCTACGGCAAGGAATCTTCGGTTCCTTCGAGAAGGGAAGCGCCGACGCGAAATGCGGCCCTTGAAGAATTACATCCGAAAGGTTTGGCACAGTCTTGTTGGCCCAGCGAATCAATCCTTCCTTCTTCGCAGTCGTTTCATTGTACCCGTCAGAGATCATCGGATTAAAGTCGGCCAAGTTGCTGGAGTGCGCGGCCAGCGCCTCGACGGCTTCTTGCTCGCTGGCGAGAACTGGATACAGCAGTGGGGTCTGTGACACCCCACCTTTTGAGCCGGTCAGGACGTGCCAACTGGCCAGCAGTTGTGTGTCCACGCGCACCACTCGCTTTCGGTGTGGCCGAATATCCCACGAACCATTGTGCTTAATGCGCGGAGTATCGCCTTTTCCGTCGTGAGTTAGAGAATCTGGCAGCACCTCCGCATCGCGGAGTTCGCTGAGGTGCAGGAAGTCGGGCTCCTGTGATGTGCCGTAGATATGCATTCCAAATTCCTGAGACCAGTTCAGGTCGTCGAATGCCCATCTTGACGAGTTTACGAAGTGCGCGTGGATGCGGAGATGTCGGTATGCGGCGGCCCGGATGTTTCCTTCATGTACCCCGCCGAAGTGCGAATCTGGATGGATTAGGCCCGCCCTACCCTCAGGCGCTAGGTGCTGCCATACCTGAGCCATGAAAGCCCGGTAGAGATCGCCTCGGGTGCCAACAAGGAGCGGATATGTGGCAGAGCTCGTGAGTACGGAGACGGATCCAGCGATCATGCTTAGCTCGTTGAGTAGGAAGCTTGTGCCCCCAGCTTGGTCGTTCAGTAGCTCCTCTTTGCGAAGCCGCCACTCAGCTGTACTCGGTCGCTCCGCCAGCACGAACCACGGCTCAAGCTCTGCCAGGACCAAGTTCTCCTGCCATTGCGGTCTAACCCAAGGCGGATTCCCCACCTGCAAATCAAACCCACCCCGCGCAAACACCTGCGCGAACTCCAACTCCCAGTGGAAGAACCCCTGAGCCTTGGCCACATCCCTCGCCATGGCCGCCCACAGGAACTGGTTCTGCAGCCGATGGAACCGCTCCATGCCCATCCACTCGGGCAACTCGTCCTCGTACACCGACAAGTCATCCAGCGTCTCGAACGTCGACACCAGGGACTCGCTCGGCACGTCCTGCGTACCCAGCAACGCCTCGGCGAAGTCGAGCCAGTCGTCCAGCCCCGCCAGCGGAATGACCTCCCGGCGCTGCCCCTTGACCTGCTCCGCGCGGCGTCCGGTACGACGGCGCGACACCGAATCGCGCGTCAGAGTCATCTGCTTGGGCTCAGCCGTGAAACCCGGAAGCGCGTCCGCCTCCCAGGCCATCAGAATCCCGGAGTCCTCCTCACCACCGGCATCAGCCTCCCCGGCCGCCGCCGAGACCCCCGCCGCCTCGAACTCCGCCGCCCGCTCCGCCAACGCCTCGGCCCGCGCGTACCGCTCATCCGTACCGTCCAACAGCGACGCACTCTGCACAGGCCAGAACCACAGCGCGCACCACGCGTCCATGAGCGTCTTGAGCCGCCAGTACGGGGTGTCCTCGGCCTGGAGGTCGGCCAGCACCTCGTCCCGCTGCACCGCGACTTCGGGCCGCCGCAGCCAGTCGTCCTCCGCGCCCCACACCTCGATCCGCCGCGAGATGTCCCGCTCCGACAGCTCCAGCCGCCGTACGACCAGCCCCCACAGGTACTCGGCCCGCCGGGCCAGCCCTTGAAGCCGTGCCGTCTGCCTGGCCGTCGGCGACTTCGTGATCGCCTTCCGCCACGCGCCCAGCGCCTTCGCGGCCTCCGGTGCGAGCGCCCGCGCCTCCTTCTCGGCGGCGACCGCGCCCCATTCCTTTGCCGGAAGGAGGAAGTGGTGCACCGAACCCTCAGGCAGCGCCGCACCCCCCACCGCGTCCGCCAACGCGAACCGCTCCGGAGTCGTCCCCAGCCAGCCGCCCTTCTTCAGACGTTCAGCACCGTACACCTCCCGCCGCCCGCCGATGAGCGAGTTGCCGCGCCGCAGGTGCAGTCCGAACCAGGGAGCCTCCATGCCGGGGTGCATCGTGTTGAGCCACAACGACACCTCGGCCAGCTCCACGGCCGTCTCGTTGAGGTCGACGCCGTAGGAGTTGTGCAGGGCGATGTACGCCTTGGCCTTCTGGAGCTCGACGGCGTACTGCTCGGTGTCGATCGACCGGCCCAATTCACTCTGCCTGCGCCGCAGATACTCCGCCGCGACCTGGTTGATCGCCTCGTTGAGGAACGCGCCGGAGCCGAGCGCCGGCTCGCAGATCCTCCAGTTCAGCAGCTCCTTCGCCTGGGTCTCCTCAGTGAGCAGCTGCTGGAGGGCCAGCTGCACGGTGACCTTCGTCAGAGACTCCGGCGTGTAGTACGAGGCGGAGGTCTGCCGGTCGCGGCCGGAGAGGCGGTACACGAACGAACCCGTGGGGTACCGCACCCGGACGTCCTCGCCGGTGTGCCGGTCCCGGCGGCGTACGAACACCGGGTCGTCGTACTCGGCGATCTTCGACTTGGGGACCAGCCAGGAGCCGTCCTTCGGGTCGCCGCCCTTGGCGACCTCGTACAGTTCCTCGCCCGCGATGAAGCCGCTGTACGACATCAGGCCCTCGTACACCGCGCCGAGCTGGTTGATGCCGAGCTGGGCGTACGAGATGAAGCCGCCGCGTTCGCCGCGCTTGCCCTGGGTGATCATCAGGCTGTGCAGCACCTGGTGGAGCGTGGCGTTGCGTAGCCGGGTGTCGAGGTAGCGGACGGACTCGCCCCGGGCCAGGGCCTCGTCGGAGTCGAAGCGCGGGTCGGGATAGCTGTCGTTGCCGATCAGCCGGATGGCATCGCGCTCGAACAGCTTGCTGTGCAGTGGTTCGAAGCGCAGGCCGACGTCCTCACTGGTCTTCGCGTCGAGGTCGGCCGGGGTCGCCTCCACGCCGTGGGTGCGGCGCGGTCGGTAGCCGTTCTGGACCTTGCGGAAGAGCAGGTCCAGGGACTCGTAGAGGTAGAAGCCGTTGCGGGCGGTGTCGCTGATCGGCTCCCGGTCGGCGATCAGCTCGGCGAGCCGGCCGAGGCCGTACCCCTGCTGGTACTCGGGGTAGTCGGCCGGCAGGATGCCCAGCTCGGGGCGGGCCTCGGCGTAGAGGAGGAACAGGATCCGGTAGAGGTAGCGCAGCGACTCGCGCGTCAATTGGCGTCCCAGGTCTGGGAGTTCGCCGAGGTCCTCGGGGCGCAGGCCCTGCTCGCGCAGCCGGTCCAGTACTTCGTTCGCGATCAGCTCGACGCTCTTGCGCAGGCCGTCGCGCAGCTCGCTGGAGACCCCCACCGCGTGCTTCGCGGACTTGCCGACGAGTTCGGCGAGCGGGTTCTCGCCGCCCTCCTCCGGCGTGCGCAGCGAGTCCGCGCCGAACAGCGCGGCCACCGTGTCGAGTTCGCCGCCCGCCCTGGTGTCGTTGCGCTGGAGCGCCGTGTCGAGGGAGACGCCGAGGTAGCGGCCCTCGCCCCACACCGCGCGGTCGGCGAGGACGATCACGCCGCCGCCGAGCAGCAGCACGTACCGGGGCGGCCGGTCGCCGTCGACCTCCTCACAGGCGAACAGGAAGGAGGCCAGCTTGGATCCGGTCTCGACGGGGGCCGGGCCGTCCAGCGGCACCGGCTCCAGCAGGCGTCCCCGGCCCTTCGGGTCGAGCGCGGCGTCCGGTTCGGCGGCCCAGCCGCAGTCCACCGCGACGAGACCCTTCTCGGCGTGCGCGACCGGGATCTCGTACGTCTGCCCCGCACGCTCGACCGTGAGCGTGCGCGGCTTCGCGTCATAACCGAGGGCGCGCAGCACCTCGGCGTTGAGGGCCCGTACCCGCTCCCGCCAGTCCGGGGCGTGATACGTCAGCGTGTCGTCGTCGGTGTCGCGTACGGCGGGGATGCCGTCCTCGTCCTCGGGCAGGGCGAAGAAGGACCGGGCCCGGAAGTAGTCGCGGCGCAGCGCCCGCAGCCCGGCTCGCGGGGTCACCGGCAACTCGTCGCCGCCGGACACCGCCGTGGCGAGCACGTCGGCCTCCGTGGCGGCGGCACCTCCGGCGGGCGGCTTCGCCGCTTCCTCGCGGTCCTTCCACGCCTGCAACAGGCCCGACTTGAGGTCCTTCGGCAGTACCTCGGCCAGATAGTGGGCCGAGAAGTAGTCGCCGCGGTTGACCAGGGAGTCGTACGTCATGGCAGAACTTCTCTCAGAACCGGGACGGGGACGCGGCCGGGGCGGTGAGGGAGACGAGTGGCGGGCCGTCGTCGCCGTCCTTGCGGTCCGGGTCCGGCACGAGCACAGCGAGGACCCGGAGCAGCGGCCGGCCGGTCGTCAGCAGGGAGTCGGCGAGATCGGCGAGGCGCTCCTTCGTGCGTTCCCCGGCAAGGGTCGGTTGGCGCCAGGTGCCGAGCCGCCGCTTGTACTGCTCGATCGGCTCGCGCAGCGGTTCGTCCCAGGCGTCGCGGTGTGTGTTGAGGAACGCCTCGGCCGTGTCCAGCACGTCGGGGAGGGCATCGCGCAGGGGGGCCGGATCGCGGTAGCGGAGCTTGTTCGCCATGGTGGGGCCGACACCGCAGCGGCGCAGCAGCGACACCATGTCGTCGTCGACCAGGCCTTCCTTGCTGGTTTCCCGCCAGGTGACGCCCATCCATTTCACGACCGTCGGCCTGCCAAGTTTGTTCGAGTACACGCCCTGGACGAGATAGATGGGCTCCGCCACGTTCGCCGTGATCATCGGGGCCTCCTGGCGGCCCATTCCGACGAGGACCTTGTCGGTGAGCCACTCGACGACCGGATGCAGGTCCGTCAGCAGGGAGATCTCCGGCCAGCTCGACGTGGACGACTCCCGGGCGCGCTGGAGGGAGTGTTCGGCGAGGCGGCGGTTGAACGTCACCAACATGCGCTCGCGCAGCCGCTGCTCGCGCAGGTAGTCCATGGGGAGCGCCTTGAGACGGTGGACGAGCTCCGTCGGCGGGCGGAACGAGAGCAGCCCCGACTGCTGGTCGCGGTCCAGGTCCAGCCGCTCGCGGGCGTCCGGGTACACCTCGCGCAGCGCCTCGTCCAGGAAGTGCGCGGTGGAGTCGAAGAGGCGGGGGAGCACGGGGCTCGCGGCGGCCAGGCCGCCCGACGACTCGCTACCAGGAGCGGCAGCGGGAGCGGAGCCGCCCGGTTCCGTGGGTTCCGCCGGTGGCGCTTCCTCGCCGACCGGGCCGAAGAAGTCCGCGAGGAAGTCGTCCAGGCCCGCGCCCTCGCCGTCCGCGCCGGAGCGGCGGGCGTCCAGGGACTCGTCCACGGTCCGGCCGCGCAGCAGGTCCTGGATGAGAGACTTCTCCTCCGCCTCCGCCCGGTACAGGCCGGTCACCGCCTCCGCCGTCCCCAGGGAACGGTGGGCCTGGTCCTCACGTTCCAGCAGCCGCTCGGCGACGACCGTGTCGTCCTTGGCCCCCTCGACCTCGCTGGTCAGGATCAGCGCGCGGAACTCCGGGGGCCTGGCCTGCCCGTACCGGTCGATACGGCCGTTGCGCTGCTCGATGCGGATCAGCGACCACGGCACGTCGTAGTGCACCAACTGGTGGCACTGGCGGTGCAGGTTGACGCCCTCGGAGGCCACGTCACCGGTCACCAGGACCCGTACGGGCGTGTCGGCCAGGCCGAACTCCTCGACACAGGCCATCTGTTGCTCGTCGGAGAGACCGCCGTGCATGACCCGGACGCAGTCACGGGCGGCCCGGCCCTTGAACCCCAGTGCCGCGGGCAGTACCTCGGCCAGCCACTCCAGGGTCTGCACGCGCTCGGAGAACACCACGACCCGTTCGTCGGAACCGGGCCCGACACCGATCTCCTCGCGGAGCTGACGCACGAGGGCGGCGAACTTCGCCGAATCCGCCTCGGTCAGGTCGGCGGCCAGTTCCGACAGCCGGTAGAGAGCGGCCAGTTCGGCTGCGGTGCCCTGCGGGTCGTCCTTCTTCTCCAGGGTCTTGATGCGCGCCGAGACCGTGGCTCGCAGCGCCGCGTGGGAGGACAGGAACGACTTCAGCAGCGTGTACGGGAAGAGGGGCACCGAGCTCACCGAGGTGCCGCCGTCACCGGGCAGCCAGACGGCCGCCAGCTCCTCGAAGATCTTCTCCTCGGCGGGGGTGGCCGGGCAGTGCACGGAGTGGGAGGGGCCGCGGTCCGCCCACTGGCCCTTCATCTGCTCCCGCACCTCCCGGCTGATCTTCGTCCGGCGGATGAAGAGGTGCTCGATGTCGGCCGCACGGTAGTTCTCCGGGTCCCGGATCGCCACCGGGTCCAGCAGGCCGATCAGCTCGGCGAAGGACTTCGCGTCGCCGTTGTGCGGTGTCGCCGACGCCAGGATCAGCGCGTCGGTGCGGGGCGCGAGGGTGCGCGCGAGCTGGTTGCGCAGGGAGCCGCGGTTGATCAGGTTGTGCGACTCGTCGATGACGACCGCGTCCCAGCGGATCTGCTCCAGATGGTGCCGGTACTGGTCGGTGTTCTTCAGGGTGTCGATGGAGACGATGACCCGCTTGAACGAGGTGAAGGGGTTGCGGCCGGCCGGGATCTCCCGCTGGATCCGCTCGATGCCGACCGAGTCCAGCCGCACCAGCGGGATCGCGAACCGCGTCCACAGCTCGTGCTGGAACTGCTCCAGCACATGCTGCGGGGTGACGACCAGGATGCGCTCGCCCCGGCCGCGACGGATCAGCTCGGCCAGCGTCAGACCGATCTCCAGGGTCTTGCCGAGGCCCACCACGTCCGCGATGAGCAGACGAGGGCGGAGGTTGGCGCCGGAGAGGGCCAGCTCGGCGGGGCGCCGCTGGTAGGGCAGCGGGTCCATGAGGAACGAGTCGGCCAGGGCGAGCCGGCGCTCCGACTGGGGGAGCGCGGTGCGGCGCAGGACCGCCTCCAGGAACAGCCGTGAACGGCGGTAGTTCGGGGAGTCGTCCATGACGAGAGTCGTCTCACGAGGGTCGAGCAGCTCGATGCGGTCCAGGCCGGAGAAGAACACGGCCTCCTGGTCACGGACGAACTCCGACACCCCGACGACCTCGATCCGGGTACCGTCGTCCTCCGTCGGCATCGAGCTCCTGACCAGCCACTCCTCGTCCCGCACGACCACCTGGGCACCGGCCGGGTACTGATCCTGGCCGGTCGTGACGCCGCTCTGCTCCGCACTTGTCTGGACGGCGGTCACCCGTGGCCTCCTGAGGCGGTTCGGTCGTACATGGGCAGGCCCCCCTTCAGGGCCCGCCCATTATCGCGGGTCTTCAGGGGCGTACGGGTCAGAAGGGTGTACTGGCCGCGTATGCCTCGCGCAGCCGCTGCGCGGTGATCCGGGCCTGTGCGGAATGCCGCAGCGAGCGCCGTCGGACGCTGCTCTCGCCGCCGCCCACGATGCCCCGGCCCGCCGGGCGTACCGAGGACCGCGCGATGTCCCGCTCCGCCACCCCGTCCGCCGACCGTTGCCCTGCTGCAGGGGAGGCGGGCGCGTCGTCGGCCGGCGGGGACGCGGGGGTGTCGACGCGGGCGAAGAGCAGACGCGGATCCGTGGGCGGCGGCACCTGGGCAGGCGGCTTCGGCGGGGCGGGCAGGGGCACCTCGGGATCCCGGCGGGTGGGCCGGAATCCGCCCGGCTCCTGCCGGGTCGGCCCGGACTCGGGCATCTCCGGTTCCTGTCGAGGGGGCGGAGCGTCGACCGGGTCGTCGGTCGTACGTGCCCGCGTCCGGGCCGTCGACCCCGCCGTAGCCGGGCGGCTCACCGCGAGCAGGTCGTCGAGGACGTGGGCCGGAGCGGCCGTGTAGTTGGTGAGCCTGCGTCGGGCCTGGGCGACCTTCAGCCCCTGTGCCTCGATCAGCGCCCGGCACCGCCGTACGACATCGTCGAGCGCGGGCCGCTCCTGGGGACGGTGGGCCAGCATCGCCGTCAGCAGCGGCGCGAGCTCCTCCGGCGCTCCCGAGAGGTCCGGCGCGGTCGCGGGATCGACGACCTGATGGAAGAGGAGGTGGATGTTGTCGGCGCGGTAGGGAGCATGCCCCGAGCAGGCGAACAGCAGCACGGCACCCAGCGCGTACACGTCGACCGCGTGTGTCAGCGGCTTCTCACCGTTCGCCTGCTCGGGCGGCATGCACGAGGGCGTGCCGACGACCGTGTTGGCCGCGGTCAGCGACACGCTGGACTCCGCGAACACCGCGAGCCCGAAGTCGATCACCTTCGGTCCGTTGGGGCCGAGGAGCACATTGGCCGGCTTCAGATCGCGGTGCAGCAGCCCCTGCTTGTGCACCGTCGCCAGTGCCTCCGCGAGCGTCGCGCCCAGCGAGGCGGTGAGCAGGGCGTCCAGCGGGCCGTGACTGGCCACGTGCCTGCTGAGGTCCAGCCCCTCGACGTACTCGGTCGCCAGCCACGGCGGGTCCGCCTCCGGATCGGCGTCCAGGAGTGCGGCGATCCGAGCTCCCCAGACCGTCTTGAGGATGTCGATCTCCTGCGCGAACCTGAGCCGGGTCTCGGACTCCACGACGGACGGCTTGATCACCTTCACGGCGGCCGGTTCTCCGCCCGGCGACTCCCCCAGATACACCTGGCCCATGCCGCCCTGCCCGATTCGCCCGAGCAGCTCGTATCCGCCCAGCTCGGCAGGGTCGTCGGGGCTGAGGGGCGAGATGTGCACGTGGGTCCTCACAATCGGGACTGGCTGCCGGGGCAGGCGTTCATCGGCACGTTAGACCACTCCGTGCAGGCAGGATGGGTGACTCCGTGCAGCGGGTGCCTTCCGAGTCAGCCTTCGTCGGACGCACCCGCGTCCGGCTCAGTGGTCGCAGGAGGCGTGGGCGGAGCCTGGGTCGGCTCCGGCCGTCTGCCCACGGGCCTGTAGCCCCTCTTCCCGTTGGGGTCCAACCGCGGTCGTGTTTCGGTCACTGGTCGCCTCTCCGTCTGCAGTTACGGGAGGTACTTCGATGAAGTCGAGACACTCCACGTCGTCCATCCGAATATAGATCCCGCCGGAATGCTCCAGCGGGCGTTCGAACAGTCCGGTGGCGGACAAAGCCCAAGCGGCCTGCGGATACAGGTCTGCGGCTTCCGGGTAGCTCGACGTACAGGAGTCTTCGCCGTAGTACCCGCCAATCCAGCGGCCGCTCTTCAGCCGCGCCCGCACCAGGCAGTGAGGTTTTCTCAGTGACGCGATTCTTCCCGTCCCGTTTGGCGCTGATCGCCGCGATGACAGCTCCGTCGCTGACTGGGAGCGACATGTCAACGAGCAGCGCCCCTGCCATCGGGCAGGACGTTGCGCGAGATGGTCTGTTTCAGGATGCCTTTTGGTCGGCGGGCTTCTCGATCTCGGTGGTCACCCGTGCCCCTCGGAAGAGCACCGGGAGCCACAGGAGACATGCCAGCAGGGGGACCGCGGCGTAGGTGGCCATGCCCACACTGGAGCCCAACCCGTCCATGAGCGCGCCGAGGACGAGATAGCCGATGCCGATGAGCGCCGACTCCACGAATGCGATCACCGACAGCAGGCTCGCCCGGTGGCGCGACGGCACTGCCTCGTTGAACACGTTGTCCACGATCACGGCGGTGATCTCGGGAATCCCGGCCAGGACCAGGAACGCGGCGATGGTGACCCAGACGAGGCCGAGGCCGCTCAGGCCGAGCGCCACGGCGAGCGTCAGGAGAGACACCGGGACGACGACCCGATACCCGATGCGCCGGTCCGCGCGGTCCGACAGCAATGGAGTGAGCCCGCCGGCGAAGAATCCCGCCGCTATGACCACGCTGACCAATGCGGTGCCCGCTCCCTGATCGGAGAGGGTCTTCTGCGTAAAAATGATGTACGGCGTCAAAGTCGCATGCATCAATCCGGACACCACGACAAGCGTCACGAGCGCCGGCGTGGCGACCCGAAGCATCGCCCGCCATGCTGTGGCGTCGCCGTGCTCCTCGGCTCCGTCCTGCTCGTCCACCGCGTCCGCGCCGCGGATCTCGGGCACCCCTGACATCAGCACCACCACGGCCAGGACGAGGCACGCCGCCGAACCGACGTAGACGACTCCCCAGGAAATCTGCTGCAGTTGGCCGCCGAGGACGATGGCGGCTCCCGAGGTGACCGTGCCGAGCATGGCGAACCGGGACTTGATCTTGACGTAGCCGGCCGTTGCACCACGACGCACGAGCAGGTCGTACAGCAGGGCGGTGTCCGAACCGGACACACATGCCATGCCCACGCCCTGCCCGATGAACAGCGCCAGGAACACCCAGTAGTTGGAGAACGCCACCTGACCGAGCAGACATCCAGCTATCAGCATCTGGCCGATCACGATGCCGGCACGCCTGCCGATTCGGTCGGCGATGACTCCCGTCGGCAACTCCGCAAGTCCACTGACCAGGTAGAGCAGTGTCTGAAGGAGGGCCACCTGCCCGACGGAGAAGCCGCGCTGATAAAGGAAGAGGACGAATACGCCGCGCTGGAACAGCGTGTTGGCGAGCACGGCGTATACGTAGAACGGGCGCGTGACACCTCGTGCTGCATCGTCGACTGCAGCCGACCCGCCGAGGGCCTCCGTGGTGCCGGTCATGCTGCGGGCCCCCCTGGTGACGCCGGTGATCATTAGTGCTGGGTCTCCGCCGCCGACCGGAACCTCCGGTCCATACTTCGCGCAGGATATCGGGCCGGCCGTCCGGGAACCGTTGCCAGCGCCGCGGCCATCCTCGGTGGAGGGGTCAATTGCTGGGAGCAGAAGCGTGCATCTTCTGGAAACGGTTGCGTACATCTTGGAGCCAGCGTGGGCGTGAAGTCAGGGAAATCCCAGACCTCGTCACTGAGAAATGAGCTTCGCGAAGCTATGTGAACCGCTCGATTCGGGACGGGTGGGGCAGGTGGGCCCCGATCACCGAGAGACGTGAAGCCCCTGGTAGGACGGTTCTCACCACAAGATCGTCCGCTGAACCATCCGCTGTTCTGGGCTGCTTTCAAGATCACCGGTGCTGTGTGAGTCACCTTCCTGGCTCAGGTCCCGTCGGCTCTCGGCCAGGCACCTCTGCCACAACTCGTACGAGCGCCGTGCCTCGCGAAGTGACTCCCCGGCGAACCGCTTGTCGGCGAAACCGGCCGCGGCGACCTGTTCCACAACGGTCACCAGGTGCGTGGCCGCGCGAGCGATCCGTTCCGCGTGCACGAGTTCCAACTGGGGCCTCAGTTGCTCCTCGCGGCCGGCCACCGTGAAGGGGTCCGCATAGTCGTCGGGTTCGGCATAGGCGGACGGGAGCTGGCCAAGTGGCCGGTTGCGGAAGGCGGCGATCTGTTCGTCCGAGTGCCGCGTCATCGCGGAGATGTGCGACTTCGAAAGCCGAGTGATGCCGAGCGGGTGGGCGGTGGCGACGATGCTGATGAGAGCCTGTCGGCCCGGCCGCGGCACTCCAGAAGCCGGTGCGGAAGTAACTCCGGCCGCTACTCGATCGGGCACGCAAGGGGCACGCTTGGCCTTCTCCCGGCTTCACGGGTGGTGGCCCGCCCCTTTCGGCCCGATCGAGTCTGGTCCGTTCTTACGCGGTCGTCTGCGGCTGTCGCGCTGATACGGCCCTCACTGCCGAGCCCGAGACGAGCACTCCTGACAGAGCGATCAGACTGGTCAGGATGTCCTGGATCTGTGCCGCCGGGGCGTAGACGATCACGATGACGATGAGCAGGGCCGCCCAGCCCTTCGGGCGAGCGATTGACAGTACAGAGCGAGTTGGAGTCACACTCATAGCGGTACCTCCTGGTACTCGGTGCTCGCCCCACCGATCTTGCCGCCAAGCCGGTTCGGTGGGGCGGGCTTCCTCTTGAGACCCATAGTGGCGCCTCTTTGGCCAGGACGTATCTTGAGCGCCTCGGAAAAGGCCCACGGTCCCCCGGACGGTCGATGGTTGAGGCGTGTGCCGGTAGTTCGTGCAGTTCGTGCGCCCTGCAAGGGCCCACGCGGGGCCAAGTCGCCACGCGCCATGCCCGTACCGCGGTCACCGTCGAGGTCACCGACACCACCCTGCACGTCTACGACCACGCACAACCACCCGGGAGCCCGGGTCGGGAGCCCTCCTCGAGGGCCCTCCGGACGGCCGCCGCGACCCACGCGCGGTACGACCGTCCGGGAGCCCCACTTCCCACCCTCACCGACGGTGCGTCATCCGCCGTACCAGGCGCCGGCAGCGGTCTCGCCAGGTCGGTCGCGGCGAGCCGTGCGACGCGTCCAGGATGAGGGCCCGCTCCTTCGGGGTGGCCCCGCGCGTCAGCCAGATCAGCGACAGGTGTCGTACGGCGGTTCGCGCCAGCATGAGCGCGGCGGTCACCGGACCGGTCGGGCCGGGCAGGGCCGGCAGGTGGTCCTGCGCGAGGTTCAGCAGTTCGTGCAGCGTGCCGAGTGACATGTCGGCTCCTTGGCCGTACGAGGTCTTGCCCCGCCTCAGGCTCAACTCGCCCTGTGCGGAGGCCGGTCGGCGACCAGCCCCCCAAGCAGGCCTCGCAGACTGATTTCTTCTCGCGCTCCGCACTCCCGCATCCGGGGAACGGACGCTCGGGACCGTCACGACCTGGCAGGATATGGGGAATTCTTCAGCGCGGTGAGCCGGGGGAAGTGGTGAAGAAATCGGTGAACGCGCGGCCGCTGCTACCGGGACGCGGCCGCCGACTCGACTGGACGTCTGTGGCGGGCTGTTACGACCGCGACACGCGTCCGGAGGCCGCGTGGTTGTGGGAGGCCCTGGCGCATTGGACGGCGGAGCACGGTGACCCCGATACCGGATGCCAGCCGCTGAACGGGACGGTCGGGAAGTGGGTCGGCGGCGGCGCGTCCGCCATGACGGCGTGGCGCAAAGGCCAGTTGTGGAACCTCGAATGGTTCGCCATCGTGCGCGCCCGGGTCGGCTGCGACCCGGACACCTGTGATTCGCCGTACGCGGACGAGGACGAGCTGAGCAGGAAACTCGAACGCGCGGATCAGGAGGAAAAGGCACACCGGCGGTCCGCCCTGGCGCCCTCCCGCCTCCCCGCGCCCCGCACCGGCACGCTCAACACCCGGCTCACCGGGATGCCTGCCCGGCCTGCCCGGACCGCGGCCCCTTGCGTCCCGTCCGACGAGGACGAGATCCGCGTTGCCCTCCGCAAGGTCGACCTGGCCGACCGGCGGACCGTGCGCGCCTGGGAGGCCGTCGTACCCCTGCTGGACGACCCCGGTCGGGCCGGCGTTCACCTGCGTGACGTGTACGTCACTCGCAAGGCCCAGAAGGTGCTCGTCAAGGGCCTGAGGAACCAGTTGGTCAACCGCGGCTCACAGGGCAGCGCCGTGCTCGGCGAGCCGGGCACCGGCAAGAGCTGCGTACTGTGGGGAGTGCGGGAGGAACTGCGCGAAGCGGGGTGGACGGTCGTGGCCGTCTCGGCGGCCGCCCTGCTCGACGCTCCGGACCACCCGGCGGATCTGAAGTTCAGGGAGCTGGTGGCAGCCCTTGAGGCAAAGCAGTCTGCCGTGCGGGCACAGCAGGGATCCGGCCGCGTCGCCCTGTTGCTGGACACCGCGGATCTGCTGCTCCACGACGACACGGACGAGGGACGGGATCGGCTGGTGGCTCTGATCCGGCGCGCCCGCGCGCTGGGCGTGGCCGTCGCCATCGCGTGCCGGTCGGTGGAGGCACGCAGACTGGAGGAGCGCGAGCCGGCGGGCATCGAGGCACTGCTGATCAAGGAGCACCTCGAGGGCTACGACGACGGCCGCACCGCCGCGAGCGCCGTGCAGCACGTCGGCGCCCCATGGGAGCCGGACTCCGAACTCGACCGTGCCGTGGAGGCTCACCTGCGGGTCTTCTGCCGCGACCCAGGCCTGCCGGGCCCACGCGAGGGAGGCGGACATCACGGACGGGGTCCCGCGGAGCCGCTGGTGCAGCGGATGCGTTCCACGCTCGTGTACGCGGCGGCCCGAGGACTGCCGCTCGGACAACTGATCCGGCACCCCCTGTCCCTGCGCATGCTGTTCGACGTCTACGCCCCGGCCGGGCCACGCGACAGGGACCTCGACGTCACCGACCTCTTCCGGGAGTACTGGGCGGCTCGTGTGACCGAGGACATCCGCCACGCCGTGTTCGGCGACGAGCCGACGGACGAAGAGGCCGGGTGGAACCTGTCGGAGGAGGTACGGGTACTGGGCCTGGCGATGCTCCGCGAGGGCAAACCGGAACTGCGCCGCGCTGACGCGGTGACCGCTCTTGTCGCCCATACGGCCCTCAGGCGGCGACGCGCCGAGCGGGCGGTGTCCGTGCTGTTGCGCCGGGGCGTGCTGCGCAAGGTCGAGGGCGGTCGCATCGCCTTCCACCACCAGGCGTTCGCCGAGCACGCGGCCGGTCAGGCCCTGCGGTTCGCCAAGCGCGGGCTCGTCGTGACGGCCGACCGCGTCACCGACCACCCGGACGACCTGCTCCTCGCCGAGGCCGCCCGGCACGCCTTTCACATCGCGGACCGTGAGGGTGTGGCGGGCTGGTACAGCGCGCTGGACAAGCTGATGCGGCACGATCACGCGGCCACCCGCCTTACTGCGCTGCGTATTCACGCCGGCCTGCGCCACCCGCCGGAGGACGCGGTGCGCACGGCCGTCGAGACGCTGCGGAACGCCGATCCCTGGCAGACCACGTCGTACATGACGGTGCTCACCGGCACGAGCAATCCGGCGCCGGCGGCCTGGCCGCGCACCCTGCGCGCCATCTGGGAACGCGAGGACCGCCAGGACCGACGCCGGGTCCTGATCGCCGTCACCCACCTCGCGTACCAGCAGCCTGACGAGGTCGCGACCTTCCTCTCCGCCTTGCGCCTGCTCGGCTTCGAGGAGCGGGAACTGCTCGACTGCCTTCCGCTCGGCAGGGACCTGACCCTTCTCCTGCTGGGTTTCCACACGGCAGCGCCGGAGAAGTGCGCGAGCGCGCTCACCAAGCTGCTGAACGCCGCGGTCGCCTTTCGCAACAAGCCGGTCCTGCTGCACACCCTGGCGGCGCTGTCCCACCTCGCCGCCGAGGACCCCACCCGGTACGGCAAGCACATCGCGAAACTGCCGGAACTCCTCGACGGACTTCAGGAGAAGGCGTGGCGGGCGAGCCTCGACAAACTCCTCCCGGCGGCGGCCGCTGCCTGGGCTGCCGGCTTGCGGACGGCCACCGTTCCGGAGATCGAGGAGACTGTCGGACGTCTGGTGGAGGACCTGTCGGCCGGCTCCCCCGGCCCGTCCGCCGCCCTGCGCCTGCGTGCCCTGGCCGAGGTGCTCGCCACTCGGCCCTCCCGGCCGGTCCAGCGCTTCCTGAAACTCCTCGCCGACGCCGCCGGCTCACCCGAGTCGGCCGAGCACATCGCCAAGTACCTGCTGGCGCCCCTGCTGTCCCAGGAGTCGGCCAGGCCGGGCGTCGCCGCAGCCCGCGACTGGTGCCGGCGGCATCTGAGGCCCACCGAGACAATGGACGTCGAACAAGGCACGACGGGTGTGATCGCCAAGGCCCTCGACAGGGACAAGGTGCCCCTGCCGGCCGAGACCATCGCCGCCTGCCTGTGGCAGCCGCGCGACCCGGACCGCTTGTCCGATTCCAGTCTCCGGCGCTGGCTGAGCGACCCGTGGCCGCACTCCCTCACGGTGGCGGCCGCGGCGGGCCGGCACCCGGTCGCCGAGCGCGCCCTCGCCCTCCACGTCACCACCGCCCCGCCCGCCACCGACGGCTACGCGGTACGGCTGCGGGAGGCCCTCGGCCGCCGTGCCGCGGACCAGCCCGACCGCCTCCTCGGCCCGCTCCACGAGGACGCCGTCCGCAGCGGCGACCTGACAGGCCTCAAGCGGCTCGCCCTGCTCGGCCCCGAGATGCTGACCGGCGTCCTGGAGGATCCCGGCCACCGGGAGACGCTGATCGCGATCGGCAAGAGCCTCCAGGAGTCACCCGCCGGCCTCAAGACCATCGGGCTCAGACTGGAAATGCTGGCGGCCACCCAGGGCGGCCTCCTCCCCGTGACCGTCGACGAGACGCTCGCGTGGCTGAGGGCCACGCGCAACGGGGAGATCCAGAAGACGGTCCTGATGGGCATCGGCGAACAGCTTCACCGGCAGGCGGTGTTGTGGCGCGAGCAGGACCCGCTGGCCCGGTTGGAACCCGTCCTGCGAGCCGTGGAAGAACGGGGCGGGGAGGCGAAGGAGACGGCCGGTCCGCCGTACGATCACCACGGCCGCCAGTTCATGCTGGCGGCCAATGAGGCGTATCTGCTGAGGATCGCCCTGCATGCTCACTTCGACGACATCGAGTCTCGCCCGGTGGCCGAAATCCTCGCGCCACTGGAGGCGTTGGTCTTCGCGGATCTTCCCGTATACCTCCCGGAGGGTGACGGAGGAATTGCCCTGCCCGCATGGCGCCGCCGCTTCCAGCACCTGCCTCACCTGTGTTGCCGCCTCGCCGCCGCGGGCCACGGCGACGCGGCCCGCGCGCTGCTGGACCGCGTCCTCGACTTCACCAACGGGGTGCACCCTTCCGGCAAGGGCAACTGGCGGGAGCGCCTGGCCGACGACTGGCGGTTCTACCTGCGGGTGGTAAGCCTCGAGGACCGTGAGCGCCTGACAGACACGATTCTCGGCTTCGCCCGGAAGGACATCTTCTTCGCCCGGCAGTTGGTGGAGGTGGCGGCCCAGGGCCTCGGCGACATATCGCCGGAGCTGTACGCGTTGATGCGCGACGAGGCGACCCCGGCGGCGCTCATGCCGGCTCTGCGCAGTACGGCGTCCTGGGCAGGCCGTGCGGGGCATGGCGGGCAGTGGACGGAGGTCTTCGCGGAGGTGGCGTGAGAGGCGGTCGCCCGCACGGGGGCCGTTGTGCCGTTACCCGCTCGTACGCCACTCGGCTCGACGTCTCTTCGGTGCCGCGGTCTGTTGTGGGAACGCTGGGCGGAGAGAGGCTTGATTCGCAGCCGAGGTCCGCGTCCGCAAGCGGCGCCCGGGGCGACGCCTATGATCGACCGCTTTCGACGAGTTGCCGGAACAGAATGCGGGGTCCGGCAGTCGAGCTGCGGGCAAGCACCTCGGAGAGTTGGCGCTGATCGGCGCGGGGACTGGGCGGCGGCCCTTGGAGGCGTACTCCGGAAGCCTGCGTGAACTGGGACACCCGCTGGCTCGGCCGCCCAGGACGCGGCGGGACATCGACCATCGCTTCACGGTGCGTGTCCGGGGACTGGGGCCCGGTCAAGACGCCGATGCAGCTCCGGCCGCAAGGAACTGCCCCTGCGAACTCCTCTCGGCTTCGTGCAACGGCGGAGTGAACGGCCAGGGACAGGGCGGGGCGTACGCGCGGCTGTATGCCTGGGACAGCCTGTGCGCGCTCATGGGGCCGCCCGCCGACGAACCACGGACTGGTTCCACCACGACACGTCGGGCGCGGCCTTCGCCGCACTCGATCCCGCCCGGACTCGGGTCGCGGTGCTCACATGAACCGCACCAGTCCAGGTCGGCGGCCACGGCGTAGTGATCCGGCACGCGCTCCAACTCGCCTGGATCCCTGGGGGCCCGCTGCCGACAAGGGCCCGAAGCGGCCCCCAGGGATTCCAGGTCACTGCTCGCACGCCTGGCACGTCGTCCCGTGAGGTGGGTGAACCATCATGCGCGCCGTCGGGCCCACATCGGGGTGACGAACGCGATGAGGACGGCTGCGATGCCGATCTGGAAGATGTGGCGGATCCAGTCGATACCGCCGGTGTCGCGCACACCGAATGCGCTGGCGAGCGCGTTGCCGGCGACGGCCCCGAGGATGCCCATGATGACCGTCAGCCACAGGGGAATGGGCTGACGTCCGGGAATGACGAGCTTGGCCAGCAGGCCGATGACGAGCCCCGCGATGATCGCCCAGAGGAAAGACACGACAACTCCTTCCGTTCAGTGCCCTTTCGGGCACCACACGTGTGCCCGCCGGAGGCCGCCATAACCGTGGTCCGTGACAGGGAGTTCGGCGCCGGTCATGGGGCGCACCACCGCGGCGCAGCTGTCGGCGCGCCGTACCAGTCCAGTCTTCATAAGTACCAGCCCCGGGCGGCACCACTCCGATAGCATGTTCGATCGCGTGACGATCCCACTCATTACAACTAACAAATCGACTAAAACAATTGATACCTATAGCAACGCGGATTTTTCCGCGAATAAGACGTCGAATCACGCTCGCCGCACGGCCTCAACCGCGCACGATGCTGTGGGCCACGGCGGGTGTGGTGACCCTCGGGTTTCTCATCGCGCTGGAGATCGCCGCGCGGCACTACGGGCTGCCCGGGCCGATCACCTGCCAGGTGCAAGAGGTGATCGTCGCGCCCAAGTCGGGCTTCCTGCTGTACGCCTGCATGGCGCTGACGATGGTGGTGCTCACCCGGCGGCAACGATTAGTCGCGCTCGGCGCCGCGATCGGCATCGACGCCGTCTTCCTGGTGGTGCGGTGGGCGGTCGGCGCCGATCTGACCGACGGCCACCCTTTCGGCAACGGCGCGCTGTGGGTGATTCTGGGCCTTGCGGTCATCGCCGTCACGCGCCGCACCGGCCAGGAACGTGTCCTGCTGCTGAAGGGCGTCGGGCTGGGTCTGCTGCTGCTGGCCGGCCGCAAGACCGGTGACACCTGGCTGCTCATCACCTCGAAGACCCGCCCGATGGTGCTCGACCAGTACCTGGCGGCCGCCGACCACGCGCTGGGCAACCCGTCGTGGCTGGTGGGCCGGATCGTCACGGCCACCGGCCTGGTCGGTGCCCGTGCCCTCGACTACGTCTACGCCCAACTGGCGGTGGCCGCGGTCGTCGTCGCGCTGTACCAGCTGCGTCACGTGGCGGTCGAGCGCCGCTTCCCGCGCCATCATCTGGTGCGCACCTTCCTGGTCATCGGCCTCCTCGGGCCGGGCATCTACATGATCTTCCCGGTCGTCGGCCCGATCTTCGTCTACGGCGCCGACGGCGGGCACTGGGCGGTGGCCAACCTGTGGCCGGACCTGCCGCCGCCGATCAGCGCCGCTCCGCACGAGATACCGTTCGACGAGATCACCCCCCGCAACTGCATGCCCAGCCTGCACACGGCGTGGGCCACCGCGATCTTCATCCATTCCCGCAGGGGCCCACGCGTGCTGCGGTACGCGGGCACGTTCTGGCTGATCGCCACGCTCACCGCGACGCTGGGATTCGGCTACCACTACGGCGTGGACCTCGTGGCCGGTGTGGTGTTCACGGTCACGATCGAGGCCGCCCTGCGCTCGCTCGAACGCGGCTGGGACCGGTCGGGAATCCAGCTGGCCACCTACGGAGTGGTGGTCTTCGCCGCGCTCTTGGTGTCCTACCGCTATCTGCCGATGGAGATGGCCGAGCGTCCGTGGCTGTTCGGACCGCTGCTCATCCTGGCGATGGCCTCGGTGATCTACGGCTACGTACGGACCACCAGTCAGTGGGAACAGAAGGCCGTGCCGGCGCCGCAGTCGGAACCGGAACACGAACTGGTCAGCGGGTGAGCAGGACCGTCAGGGCGCTCACTCCGCCCGCGCAGGCGAGGACGGCGCAGGCGCAGGCGGCGTGGCGGCGGAGCAGGGTGTGCCGGAGGGCGGCGTAGCGGCTCTCGTACTCCTGGCGCAGCTCCTCGGCCCGCCGGACCGTGCTGTGCAGCAGCTGACGGGTGACGTCGAGGCGCCGTCGGACGTAGTGGCCGGTGAGTTCCTCGGCCTGTGTGGTGGTCAGCCACGGCATCCGTGCGCAGAGCTCCTCGGCCTCGCGCCGTGCCTGGTCGCGATGGGCGTGCGCGAGGAGGTAGCCCTCGGCCTCGTCGGCCAGCGGTTGCCGCGGGCCGACGTGCGAAGCCTTGTGGCTGCCGCGTCTCACGGCCGTTCGCCCTTGTGCCCGCCGGGCTCGACGACATCGCGTTTGCCGGTGTTCTCCGCCTCGTCCAGCTGGGCCACGTCGGGATGGTGCAGGTCGAAGGCGGGGGACTCGGAGCGGATGCGCGGCAGGGTGACGAAGTTGTGCCGCGGGGGCGGACACGAGGTCGCCCACTCCAGGGAACGCCCGTACCCCCAGGGGTCGTCGACCTCGACCCGCTTGCCCTCCTGGGCGGTCTTCCACACGTTGTACAGGAACGGCAGCGTGGACAGGCCCAGCAGGAACGCGCCGATCGACGAGACGGTGTTGAGGGCGGTGAAGCCGTCCGCGGCGAGGTAGTCGGCGTAGCGGCGGGGCATCCCCTCGGCACCCAGCCAGTGCTGCACCAGGAACGTGGTGTGGAAGCCGACGAAGAGCGTCCAGAAGTGGATCTTCTCGAGGCGTTCGTCCAGCATCGTGCCGGTCATCTTCGGCCACCAGAAGCTGAAGCCGCCGAACATCGCGAAGACGATCGTGCCGAAGAGCACGTAGTGGAAGTGCGCGATCACGAAGTAGGAGTCGGTCACGTGCCAGTCCAGGGGCGGCGAGCCGAGGATGACGCCGGTCAGACCGCCGAAGAGGAACGTGACCAGGAACCCGGCCGCCCACAGCATCGGCGGCTCGAAGGACAGCGAGCCCTTCCACATCGTGCCGATCCAGTTGAAGAACTTCACCCCCGTCGGCACGGCGATCAGATACGTCATGAAGGAGAAGAACGGCAGCAGCACCGCCCCGGTGGCGAACATGTGGTGCGCCCACACCGTCACGGACAGCCCGGCGATGGCGAGCGTGGCGCCGATCAGCCCCGTGTAACCGAAGATCGGCTTGCGCGCGAAGACGGGGATGATCTCGGTGATCACGCCGAAGAACGGCAGGGCCAGGATGTACACCTCGGGGTGGCCGAAGAACCAGAACAAGTGCTGCCAGAGGACCGCCCCGCCGTTCTCCGCGTTGAACACCTGCGCCCCGAAGCGGCGGTCGGCCTCCAGCACCAGCAGCGCGGCGGCCAGCACCGGGAACGCCAGCAGCACCAGCACCGACGTGAGCAGCACGTTCCAGGTGAAGATCGGCATCCGGAACATGGTCATGCCGGGCGCGCGCATGCAGATGATCGTGGTGATGAAGTTGACGGAGCCGAGGATGGTGCCGAACCCGGACAGGGCCAGGCCCATGATCCACAGGTCCCCGCCGACCTGGGGAGTGCGCTCCCCACCGCTGAGCGGGGTGTAGGCGGTCCAGCCGAAGTCGGCGGCGCCCTGGGGGGTGAGCAGGCTGCCGAGCACGATCAGGCCGCCGAAGAGGAACAGCCAGTACGAGAGCATGTTCAGCCGCGGGAAGGCCACGTCCGGGGAGCCGATCTGCAACGGCATGACCGCGTTGGCGAACCCGGCGAACGTCGGCGTCGCGAACAGCAGCAGCATGATCGTGCCGTGCATGGTGAACGCCTGGTTGTACTGCTCGTTGGACAGCCACTGGATCCCCGGCCGGGCCAGCTCGGCCCGGATGGCCATCGCCAGCGCCCCGGCGATCAGGAAGAAGCCGAACGACGTGATCAGGTACAGGTGCCCGATCTTCTTGTGGTCCGTCGTCGTCAGCCAGGAGACGATCACCTGGCCCGGGCCGCGGCGTTCCGCCGCCGGTACCGGAGCAACCGGTTCGGTATGTGTCGCCATGAGCCCCTCGATCGGCAGTGCGTGTCCAACTCGGCGGAAAACTAGTCCTGCTGAGGCGGTACAGCCGTCTGAAGGGGGGCGTCCATGGGCTGAACGGCCGAGCGATCCACGCGAACGAGTGGTGCTCCGTCGATGCCGGGACCGCGTGCCAGCTTTCGGCCCCGTGCCTGGCACGGCGCTTCGATGTAACGGTGGGTCAGCAGACACAGGGGCAGCAGCACGGCGAAGAAGGCCGCTTCGAGCAAGGGATGGTCCTGCTGCCGCCGGCCGATCGTGTGGTCGAACACGGCCAGCAGGAGCGGATGCAGCAGATAGACCGAGTAGCTGAGCGTTCCCAGCCCGGTCAGCTGGTGCGGGATCCGCCGGTGGCGGCACGCCAGTCCGGCTCCGAAGGTGAGTACGGCCAGCAGGAACGCCGTGATCCAGCCGCGTCGCGTGAAGTGGGAGACGTCACCGTGCCAGTACGCGCTGCCCATGGCGCAGGCGGCCACGACGGCACCTGCGCGGGCCGTGCGTCGCCAGGTGCTCCGACCGTGCTCGGCCCGGTGGACGGCGGTGCCGAGGAACATCACGGCCAGGATCACCAGGCCCTCCCAGAGGGGGACCGTGCCGTTGAAGAGGACCAGGACGAGTGCGGCCACACCGCCCAACACGCCCCCGAACACCCGCAGCTCGGGTGACGTGGCACTCGCACAGCAGATGGCGACCGCCATGGCGATCGAGGTGACGGCGACCAGCGGGCCGGTGCCGACCATGTCCGACAGGGCGGAGACCGGCAGCACCACCCCTGCCGCCACGCTCACGGCGGCGACCACGGCCAGGGTGACGGCGACCGTCGCCGACCGCTGGTGGAGGCGGACCGTGAAAAGAGCGACGACCAGCAGGTAGAAGGCCATCTCGTACGAGAGAGTCCACAGGACGAGCAGGAGATTGGGTGTCCCCAGCAACTCCTGGAGCATGGTGACGTGGGCGACAGCCACCGTGACGGCGCCCTGCCGGCCGAAGTCGGGCATCTCCGCGATGCCCAGGACGCCGGCGACGAGGGCCGCCGCGACGACAGCCGCCCACAGGGGGTACACACGGGAAAACCGTCCGATCCAGAACGCCCGGACGCACCCCCGGCGCTCCAGCGACGCGGGCACGATATAGCCGCTCACCAGGAAGAACACCATGATGCCGTAGCGGCTGGTGTTGAACTCCGGCATCAGCTCCCGCCGGAATTCCGGCATGAAGGTGTACGACGAGTGGTCGAACACCACGACGAGTGCCGCGATGCCGCGCAACGCGTCCAGCCAGCCCAGCCGCGACGGACCGTCCGGCACGGCGGGACCGGGTGATCGTGACGTCACCGACGCCGGCCGCTTCGGACGTCAGACAGGGAGACCTTCATCGGCACGCAGGGTTCGGCCTCGCGCTTGGTCGCGTAGAACTCGACCGCGCGGGGCCGGGAGTCGCCCCGGGTGTTCTCGAAGGCCAGCACGTTGCCCCGGCGGAGGGTGACGTCCCAGCCGGCCTTCACGGGGATCAGGGGGCGGCCGTCGACGATCAGAGGGCGGCCATGTACGTCGACCACGGGGGAGACCTGGCTGCGCTCACAGACGTAGCCGGAAGGGAGCAGGACAATGCTCACCTCGATGCCCCACGGACGCACCTTCTCGGCGAGAGCGCGCTGGGCGGGGACACCGATGCTCTGATCCTTCACGGTGAGCCTGACGCTGCCGTCTCCCACCGGCTCCACCGCGTACGCCTTCGAGTGCGCCGGCGCACCGGGCACGACCACCGCGGCGAGCCAGGCCACCGCACAGGCCGCCGCGACGACCGCGATCCGTCGAGGAGCGAGAGAAGCGAGCGGAGCGAGGAAACGGCCGAGGGAGGCCTTCGCCTCGCGCCGGCCCGGCCTGACGTCACCCGGCCCGGTCTCGGCGCTCTCACGCAGCCGGATCTCCCTCTTCAGCTCGTCGAGAAGACGGTCCTCGAATGTCGCCCTCATGCCCGGGCACCTCCCCTTGCGACGTGCAACAGCGACGGGTCCGGGGTCCCCGCTCCCGTGGGACTCGTGGGCCTTGCCTGTGGTGACGCGGGATCGGTCTCCGGTGCCTTGACGTCCGCCTCCTCCCGCAGCGCCTTGCGCGCCCGGTGCAGCCTGACCCGGGCCGTGACCTGGCGGATGCCCAGTGCGGCCGCCGCCTCCGTGACCGTGAGCTGGTCGACCGCGATCAGCTCCATGACGGCCTGCTCGCCCTCGGGAAGGCTCGCCAGCGCGGCCAGCGCACGCCGCCCCGGGCTCTCCGCGTCGAGTCTGTCCTCGATACGGGCGATGTCGTCGGCCTCCAGCAACCGCCGCCCGGAGAAACGCAGATCGCGTTCCGCCTCGCGGGCCACCCGGCGGCGCTCCGACGCCACGACATTGCGGGCGATGCCGTACAGCCACGCCGTCTCGCTGCCGAGGCGGGGCCGGTAGGAGTGGGCCGAGTCGAGTACGGCGAGGAAGATCTCCGCCGTCAGGTCGGCAGCGGTGTGCGGATCGTCGACGCGGCGGGCCACGAAACGCATGACCGCGTCCACGTGGCGCCGGTAGAACTCCTCGAAGAGCCGCGGGTCACGTACCGCCGCGGCGGGCCCACCCCGTAACCGTTCCGCGCCATCCACAAACGACTCCTTCTCGTCGGAGGCTCCCCGGTCCTCCTCGGAAGGTCACCGGAGTCCCGTAAAGGCACTTCACTTGTTCTTGGGCCCAGGCGCGAGAAGCGTTACAGGGGGAGGCGTGTGAGCCGGGCGGGGTGGGCGTCCACGGGGTGCACGCGCCCCGGCAGGACCTCGCGCAGGTCCCACCAGCAGATGGCCTCGATCACATACGTCCTCCTCCACGGCCGAACCCGGCCCAGCCGGGAGTGCGCCAGGCGATGCGGGACGCGCTTGTCGTCCTGGAGGAAAGAAGTGGCGGCCGAATACGTGGTCGCCAGGTGGGCGGGCTTGGAAGAGGAAGCGTTCACGGTGGGGGAACTGCTGATGACGCCTCCCTTCCGTGGCCCGGGAAATCAGGGTGTTTCCGGCCGGACGACGAGTTCCGCCAGGTCGAGAAAGGCGCTCAGGGTCGGTGGCCTCAGGCTGCGCAACTCCCGGAATCCGGGGAAACTCAGGGACTGGTCGAAGGGAACTGCGATCACCTGGTCGGCGGGGACACCGAGCTGACCGTGCAGCCCGACGGGAAGGGGGCGGCCTGGCGTCCTGCCGACCTCGGCAACCACGACTGCTGCCTCATCTGCCAGGTGCTGACGGCCCGATTCGCGCAGCCCGTACAGCAGCCGCTCCGCGGCGTCGAGGGCCGAGCCGGTGGTATCACAGCACAGGATCAGTCGGTCTGCCAGGTCGAGCATGGGGGCGGCCGACTGGTCGAGCCGCGACGGTGCCCAGTCGGTCAGGATGAAGGAGTAGTACGGCGCGGTGCGTGTCAGCACTTGCGCGTAGGCCTGGGCGTGCACCAGGTTCGGGCTGATGTGCCCCGCTGGGTGCGCGGCCACTTCGAGACCTGACGCAAGGCGTGTGGTGCGGGCGCGGACATCCTCGTACGACGGGTCGGGCGGCAGATCCGCGAGGTCTCGCACGGTGGCCGGGTTCCGGTGTGCGAGGAAGGCGTCCAGGGCTCCTTCATAAGCGGCTCCGTCGAGGGCGAGGACGGGCTCTCCGCGGACTGCGGCGAGCAGGGAGCCGAGCACCATCGTCGTCGTCGCCCGCCCACTGCGGTGGTGGACGCCGACCAGGGCAAGGCGCCGGCCGTGGTGCAGCGGTACCCGCAGCCGCTCCAGACGGGCCTTGAGGGCGCGGCGGGCAGCGCCGAACAGGGGAAGGCGAACAGGGGGGTTCTCGGTGAGGTCCGGTGCGATGGTCAGGGGTGGGGTGAGCGGTACCCGCGCCGCCGCCTGGGAAGCGGCCGAGGACGGCGGCGCCTTGGCCGTGTGTTCTGCGCGGGACAGGGCGATGTAGCGGGCCAGAACGTCCGCCGCTTCTCCCGCGGTGGGTCGCTCGGCCGGATCGCTGGCGAGGCAGCGCAGCACGAGCCGTCGCAGCTGTCCCCAGGTTTCCCCCTGCCACAGGTGCATGCCCTCGGGGAGGTGCGGCAGGTCCCGGCCGGGCTTGCTGCTGACGAGTTGGAGTAGTTCGCCCAGCGAACGCACGTTGTCCTCGGGCGTGGGCAGCGGGCCCGGGCCCGCGTACTGCCGGTCCACGGCGCAGTCCGAGAGGTCGTCGAGCACGACCGAGCGCCGCAGCACGAACACGTTCTCGGCGCTGAAGTGCGCGGGCACGAGCCCGTGGACGTGGCACAGGGCGAGGGCGCTCGCCAGGTGCCAGCCGAGCAGGAGGGCGGTGAGCTGGTCGAAGGGCGCGGTGCCGGTGGAGAGGGCCTGGTTGAAGAGGTCCGAGAGGCGGGGCGGGACGGTCGCTGCCGAGCCGTCGTCGATCGGGGTTCTCGCCAGCCACGGCGGGTCGTCCCGCAACCCGTCGGTGAGCAGGGTGGACGCGTACTGCCCGGCCAGCCGGCGCAACGCTTCGGCCTCCACCGTGATCAACTGCCTGCCGTCGGAGGGGAGGCCGGGGCGCGCAGTCCGCACCATGGCGCGGATGCCCTGCTCGTCGACGCCGTCGTACTCGGTCACCCGTCGCAGGTGCCGTCGCCAGCGCAGTCGGTACGGGCCCAGGCGCTGAGGATCCTCGCCGGTCAGCGGCTCCCAGCCGTCACCCGGGGTGACGCTGTGCGCCGAGCCCCACTGCAGCCCGTGCACCCCCGGATCGAATGACATCCCGAAGCGTGCCAGCAGCCTCCGCTCGACGCTCGTGAACGGTCTGTGGGATCCGAGGAGCTGGGCGGAGCCGTCCGGATGGGCGAGCCAGGCGGGGAAGTCGGGGGAGTTGCCCGCGAGCCGTTCCAGATGCCGCCCGATCCTGCGGCTCGTGATGAGCAGTTCGGCCTGCGGGACCGTGTCGAGGAGCACCGACTTCGACTCCTCGGTGAAATCGAAGACCAGGTGCTTGGCGGGCAGCGGCCCCGGCACGGGCGCGGGGTGCGGCCGCATGAGGCCGCCGAGGAACACCTCCGCCAGGTGGCACGTGCGCGCCTGCCACGGCACCGCCGTCTGTACCAGCCGCATGACCGGCACGGTAAGCGGTGAGACGGCCGCAAGATGGGCTGCGAGGCGGTACGCCTCAGGGGTGGCCGCGTCCCTGAAGTACTGGGTGCCGTCCCGGCCAGGGGTGGCGGCCTCGGTGTACGGGCCGGGCCGGGACAACAGCGGCAACTCCACCGTGGCACCGGGCGAGGCGAGCAGGCGGGCCCAGTCCCGCAGCGAGGCGGCCGTCGGCTCCAGGACCGGCACCGGTACGCCGTCGAAGGCGGCGAGGTCGGGCGGCAGGACCGGGTCGGTGATCCCCCAGGAGGCGTTGGCACCGCCGATCCGCCGGGTCGTGGTCTGCCAGCGCTCGGCGCGGATGCCGGACCCGTCCCACAGGTCGCGCGGCAGGGTGTGCAGGAGAGCGAGTGGTCCTTTGGAAGCCCAGCGGGCCAGCTGGTGGTGCATGGTGCCGTTGCGCCAGGCGGTTCCCATGCCGTCGCTGACGACGAACACCAGGGTGTGCCCCGACGGGTCGTCGACCGTGCTCAGCGGCACGGGGGCACTGTCGTGCCGGAACGGACGAGCGTGCAGTCGCGGTTCGCGCGCGCTGCGGGTGTCGAGACCCAGGACACGGGTGGTCGCGAAGGCACCCAGGCGCTCGAGCAGGACGCGCAGTTCGGCACCGAGGCGGTGCCACAGCAGCATCGACAGGCCGTCATCGACGAGCAGCACCAGGTGCAGCCACCGCTCCTGCACGGGCCGCTGCACCACGTCGGGCAGTCGGGTCTCGGCGAGTTCGGCTGCCGTGCGCTCCTCGTCGATCTCCCAGCGGTGGGGACTGGCGCGGCGGCGGCGCAGCGGCCTGAGAGCACGGCCCAGTGCGAGTTCGTGGGGAAGGGCCTTGTCCTCCGGCACCCGGACCGGCAGGGCCCGGCCCGGACCGGGGTCCCTCCGCCGCGCACCGGGAGCCTGCGCGGGGACCGACGCCGGTGTCTGCCGTGCCGCCGCGTACAGCGAAGGAGCTGTGAGGTCGGGCAGGTCGGGGTCGTTCGAACCTGGACCGTGGGGCCGGGGCGGGGCGGGCACGTCCGGTTCGCCGGTGGGCGGCTGCGGCTGCTCCGGGCGGGCGGAGGGCGGGGTGCGGCTGAGCGGTGCGGCGGGCCCGGCGGGCAGCCGGCGGGCCAGCCAGAGCACGTCCAGGACCTGTTCGGCGTCCAGCTGCTGGCCGCAGGCCGACAGGATCCGCAACGCCTCGGCGAGCCGCGCCCCACCCTCCGCCACGGTCACATCGCTCCGGTGAGCTGATGCAGTACGGCGTCCAGCAGGCCCTCTCCGTCGAGGTCGACGCCACCGACGCGCAGGAAGACGGCGTTGAGGAGTTGATCGGTGGCGAGTTCGCCCGGGGCGCGGCGGCGCAGGAACGCGTCGATCAGGTCGTCCGCCTCCCGCAGCGCCTCCTCGCCGAGGTGCGCGGCGACGATGGCGCGCAGCCGTGCCTCGTCGGGCACGGGAAGGTCGAGCCGGATGCAGCGGCGCAGGAAGGCGGGCGGGAAGTCACGTTCGCCGTTGCTGGTGATGACGACGACCGGGAACTCCGCGCACTGGATCCGCCCCTGGTGCACCATCACCGTGCCCCGGTGGTCGGCGGTCTGCACTTCCACGTCGGCCAAGTCCTCCGGCAGCCGCGTCAGTTCGGGAATGTCGAAGTAGCCCTCCTCGAACACGGTGAGCAGATCGTTCGGCAGGTCGACGTCGCCCTTGTCCATCTCGTCGACCAGCAGGGCGCGCGGCGTCGGCGAGGGCACCAGGGCGGTGCCGAGCGGGCCGAGCCGGATGAACGTGCCGATGGAAGGCTGGCGTTCGCCTCGGTCGCGGCTGAGCGTCGCCTCCCGCAATCGGCCGATCGCGTCGTACTGGTAGAGGGCCTCCCGTACGGTGGAGCGGCTGTTGATGGACCAGCGCAGCAGCTCGCCCAGTT